>CANREJ010000009.1 GCA_947629665.1 uncultured Clostridia bacterium | reverse complement strand
ATTTTTAACTACAAAAACGGAACGCAAACGGTCAGCCTTGACGAGCTTTCGTGTTCGGATTATAATTGCCTCGGTGCACCAAACCTTTATAGCTTGAACTTCCGGTTCAAGCTATTTTGCTACAACGAAGAGGATATCGTAATGTTAAAATTACTCGATGTGTTAAAAATTCCCGAAAGCGACTATAAAAATTATAAGATTCATTTTGCAATCGGGGCAAGAGGAATATATTATTGAACGCGAAAATTATTGGAAAGAGGTGTTACAAACAAGAAAATTCGGTCTAAATAAAAATTGACTTTAATAAGTCATAGTCTGTCTATTATACTGCTGTTAGTTTTAATTTCATATCAACTGTTATTGCACAAAACGCGCATAAACCCATTGGCTTTTATGCGCGTTTTGTGCGGGTATTTGTCATATTTTATCATAAACTGTATATAAAGCAACAAAATGTTTATTTTTGCTTTCCCGTTGACAATAAGCCGTTTTTGAGGTAAAATATTTTGTGCCGATATTTTATTTAACGGCTACTATTTACAAATATATATTGTAATTTATATCTATAATACAGAGGTTTTAGATATGGACATTCGTGAAATTTTAGGAAAATGCGACCACACACAACTTTCGGTAACCGCCACGTGGGAGGATATACGCGCGCTTATTGACGACGGAATTAAATATCACACCGCCTCGGTGTGTATTCCGCCTTGCTATGTAAAGCAGGCGAATGAGTATGCGCAGGGCAAGGTTGCCGTCTGCACGGTCATCGGGTTCCCCAACGGGTACAATACGCCAATGTCGAAATACACCGAGGCGGCCGAAGCGGTCTCGCTCGGTGCGGACGAAGTCGATATGGTCATCAATATCGGCGAAATGAAGGCGCACCATTACGAAGCCGTCCGCGACGAAATTCAGCTGGTGAAGAGCTGTTGCAAGGATAAAATTTTAAAAGTCATCGTTGAAACATGCCTTCTCAACGAGCTTGAAAAGATAATGGCGCCCCACCTCGTTGCGTTGGCGGGCGCGGACTTCATCAAGACGTCTACGGGCTTTTCCAAGGCGGGCGCAACCTTCCGGGACGTTGAAATTTTCAAAAATGAAATCGAAAAGCATAATTTAGGCATAAAAATCAAGGCGGCGGGGGGTATATCTTCCATTGCAGACGCCGAAAAGTTTATTGCGCTCGGCGCAGACAGATTGGGCACTTCGCGCATCGTAAAAATAGTTAAAGAGGAGAATTTATTATGAGTGAGCGCCCCAATATTCCCACTCCGCACATTGCCGCAAAGTACGGCGATTTTGCAAAGACCGTGCTTATGCCGGGCGACCCGTTGCGTTCAAAATTTATAGCCGAGAATTTTCTTCAAAACGCAACGCTTGTAAACAACGTGCGCGGAGTAAACGGCTACACGGGATACTATAACGGCAAACGCGTTTCGGTTATGGCTTCGGGAATGGGACAGCCTGCAATAGGGATTTACTCCTATGAACTGTTCAATTTTTACGGCGTCGAAAACATTATCCGCGTAGGCTCCTGCGGTTCGTTCGATAAGGATTTACATGCACGGGATATAATAATTGCGCAGGGCGCATGTACAAACGGCAACTACGCCAAACAATATAATTTGCCAGGCACTTTCTGCCCGATTGCCGATTTCGGGCTGTTGCGGCGTGCCGCCGACCTGTGCGAACAGGCGGGCGTAAACTATAAAGTGGGCAATATTTTTTCTTCCGATATGTTTTACGACGACGCCAAGAGCGGCATGCAATGGGCAAAAATGGGCGTTCTCGGCGTAGAAATGGAGAGCGCGGCGCTTTATTGTAACGCCGCGAGAGCGGGTAAAAAGGCCCTGTGCATCTGCACCGTGAGCGACAGTTTTATTTATCCAGAAGAAAATACCACCGCCGAGGAACGTGAAAAATCATTTACGGCAATGATGAAAATCGCTCTTGAATTGGCATAGAAGAGCATAGGTGATTTAAATGTCAAAAAGATTTTTTTTGATTGTGCTTGATAGTTTTGGCGTCGGCGAGCTTCCCGACGCGTATTTATGGCACGATGAGGGCAGTAACACCCTCGGCGCAATACGCAGCCACGCCAATTTCAACTGCCCCCAACTCAAAGCCATGGGGCTGTTCAATATCGATGGCGTTGGCGGGGGAGTCGGCGCGCCCACGGCAAGCTACGCCCGCATGCGCGAAAAGTCAATGGGGAAAGATACTACGATAGGGCACTGGGAGATTGCCGGCGTGGTATCGTCCGATCCTTTGCCCACATACCCCAACGGTTTTTCCGATGAAATAATAAAAGAATTTGAGCAAAAAACGGGCAGGCGCGTAATTTGCAACAAGCCCTATTCGGGCACGGAAGTTATTAAAGATTACGGGCGCGAACATATTGAAACGGGCGCGTTGATTGTATATACTTCGGCTGACAGCGTATTTCAAATTGCCGCACACGAGGATATAGTGCCCGTTGAACAGCTCTACAAATACTGTGAAATTGCCCGTAAAATGCTTGTACCGCCTCACGGCGTTGGCAGGGTGATTGCGCGTCCGTTCAACGGTGAATATCCGTTTTCCCGTACTCCCAACAGGCACGATTTTTCGCTGGAACCGCCTGCGGATACTATGCTGAATCTTTTAAAAGGGGCGGGCTTCGATACTATTTCGGTAGGTAAAATCTACGATATTTTTGCCGGTAGCGGCATTACCGAAAGCAACCGCACAACTTCCAATACGCACGGTATGCAGGTAACAAAGGAAATCCAAAACAGAGATTTTGAGGGGCTTTGCTTTGTGAATTTGGTTGACTTCGACATGAAGTACGGCCACAGAAACGACGTTGCGGGTTACGCCGCGGCGGCCACCGAGTTCGATAATTTTTTGGCGGGATTTATAAAAGATATGCGCGGGGACGACGTTCTTTTAATAACCGCAGACCACGGTTGCGACCCCTCAACGCCTTCAACCGACCATTCCCGCGAATATACGCCCATGCTGATTTACGGAAAGCGTATCAAAGGCGGAATAAATTTAGGCACGCGGCAGAGTTTTGCGGACATAAGCGCAACGGTTTTGGATTATTTTGGGGTTGCCCAGCAAAACACTTACGGAACAAGTTTTTTGAATGAGGTAAAAAAATGACCGATTTCCGTTTTTTAATGGCGCAAGCCCAAACAGCGCGGGAAAAATCATATTCGCCCTATTCCCGTTTTCGCGTGGGGGCGGCGCTTTTAACAAAGAGCGGAAAAATTTATTTGGGGTGCAATATTGAAAACGCCGCATATTCGGCAACCGTTTGCGCCGAGCGCACGGCAATTTTTAAGGCCGTAAGCGAGGGCGAGCGCGACTTCGAGGCTCTTGCGATAGTGGGAGGCAGAGAGGGTGAAACCGCCGAATTTTGCGCTCCGTGCGGGGTTTGCAGGCAAGTTATTGCGGAGTTTTGCCCCAAAGATTTTAAAATAATTTTAGGCAATGAAAACAAATTTGAAGTTTATACATTGGACAGGCTTTTACCGCTTACCTTTACCAAACAAGATTTGTAATTTTTTAAATAATTTAAATATATAATATGAAAGTTTTTTTACGCAAAATTTCATGTCTCCTGTTCGCTGCGCTGTTTGCCTGCGTTTTATTTGCGGGTTGCGATAAAACGGAGCAAAAGCCCAGGCTCGACACGCCTGAGGTAATTATCGGGCAGGACGGCGTTGCTGTGTGGAACGAAATCGACAAGGCGCTTTATTATTGCTATGTGATAGATGGCGGTGAAGAAATTTTTACCGCAAAATGTAGCGCTACGTTGAAAGAGGGGCAATCCATAAAGGTCAAGGCCATAAGCGGGCACAACGATTATGGCGATAGCGATTTTTCCGCCGACAAAACATATGTAAAGGGAGAAGTAGCCCCCAACCATGACCACACGGATTTTAACGGGGACGGAATTTGTGATTACGGCGGCGAGAGCGTTATTTCCGAGCTGTCTTTTTATGCTGTAAACGACCTGCACGGCAAATTTATGGATACGGACACCCAGCCCGGCGTTGACGAATTTACCACTTATTTAAAAACCTTGTATGCGGATGAAGAGCGGGAGGAAATCCTGCTATCGTCTGGGGACATGTGGCAGGGCACTGTGGAGTCCTCGTCCAACAAAGGTAAACTTATGACCGAATGGATGAATGAGGCGGGGTTTGCGTCTATGACGCTCGGCAATCACGAATTTGATTGGGGTCCCGACGTGCTTACTCCCAACAGCGAGATTGCGGAATTTCCCTTCCTTGCAATCAATGTTACCTATCAAGGCAAGGCTGTGGGCTATTGCAAGGCGTCCGTTGTGTTGGAAAAAGGCGGAGTAAAAATAGGTATTATAGGGGCAATCGGCGATTGTTTGGGTTCTATTTCCGGCGAGTTTAGCGACGGGCTTTCTTTTGCAACGGGCAATGCGCTCACTACTCTTGTAAAAAACGAAGCGGATAGATTAAGAAACGAAGAAGAGTGCGATTTTATCGTCTATTCCATTCACGACGGCGGAGATGATTTTTCTTCGTCGGGCATTGTTTCGGTAAAAAACAGCGATATGGCTTATTATGATACTGCTCTTTCAGATGGTTATGTGGATTTGGTTTTTGAGGCACACACCCACCAGCGGTATATTTTACAGGACGAATACGGCATCTATCATATGCAGGCGAGTAGCGAAAACAGATATATAAGTTGCGCAAACGTTTCCTTTAACACAGTTACAGGGGAATATTCGGTTGCGCCGAAACTGATTGGAAGCGCAACATATGCAAAGGACACTATTGGGGACGACCCTATCGTTGAAGAATTGTTTAACAAGTATTTCCCCGACAGCAACCCTTACGATGTTATAGGCCACAATAAATCCCTTAGAAATTCGGAAACCATAGTTAACAAAGTTGCCGAATTGTACTATCGAAAAGGTTTGGAAGTCTGGGGAGAACAATACGACAACATTGTGCTTGGTGGCGGATATCTCAACGCGCGCAATCCTTACAATATTTATGCGGGCGACGTAACCTATGCGGATGTTGCCGCCGTGTTGCCTTTTGATAACGCAATAGTTTTGGGCAGAATCAGGGGCAGTGATTTAAAAGACAAATTCCTGAATAACTCCAAGTACCACGTATATTCGACTATAACCTCGTCGGCTGTAATAGACAATTCATATTACTATATCATTATAGATACATACACGTCTTCATATTATTCAAGGAAGATTACGGAAGTTGCCCGTCTGGACGGAGAAATTTATGCAAGGGATCTGCTTGCCGACTTTATAAAGGGCGGAGGCTGGGCATAAAAGCTATGAGAATGTACGATATTATAAAAAAGAAGCGGGACGGCGGTGAGCTTACCACCGAAGAAATAAAATATTTTATCGGCGGCGTTACCGACGGCAGTATTCCCGACTATCAGATTTCCGCGCTGTGTATGGCAATATATTTCCGCGGAATGACCCAACGCGAAACCTGCGATTTGACTTTTGCCGTGCGCGATTCGGGCGAAAAAGTTGATTTTTCGGCAATCCGCGGAATCCGCGTGGATAAACACTCCACGGGCGGCGTGGGCGATAAAACAAGCTTGGTTGTTGCGCCAATCGTCGCCTCATACGGAATAAAGGTTGCAAAAATGAGCGGCAGGGGACTTGGACACACGGGAGGAACGGTTGATAAGCTGGAAGCTATCAGCGGGTTCCGTACAACTCTTTCCGACGCCGAATTTATAGAGCAGGTAAACAAAATAGGACTTGCAATAGTAGGGCAATCCAAACAGTTTGCCCCTGCCGACAAAAAACTTTACGCCCTGCGCGACGTTACGGCAACGGTGGACAGTATGCCGCTTATTGCCGCAAGCATAATGGGTAAAAAACTTGCCGCGGACGACGATTGCATAGTTCTGGACGTAAAAACGGGCAGCGGTTCCTTCATGAAAACCGTTGAAAAGAGCACGGAACTCGCCCGCATAATGGTTGATATAGGCAAGCGCGCAGGCAAAAAAATGGTTGCGCTGATTACAAACATGGACATGCCTCTGGGGTATGCGATAGGCAATTCCCTTGAAGTTATAGAGGCGGTGGAAACTTTGCGCGGCCGCGGTCCCGCCGATTTTACGGAAGTGTGCATAACTCTTTCCGCCCATATGCTTTCCCTTGCAGGCAAGGGCACGTATGAGGAATGTGAAAAACTTGCCCGCACGGCCATTGAAAACGGCAGTGCGTTAAATAAGTTGGTTGAAACGGTCAAAGCCCAGGGCGGCGACTCTGCACTCATTGAAAATACGGATAATTTTGCAAGGGCAAAATATTCGTTTGCGGTAAAGAGTCCCATGAGCGGATATATTCTCGACGCGGATACAGAGGCCTATGGGTTGGCAAGTCTTGCGCTCGGCGCAGGCAGAAACAGGGCGGACGACGTAATAGATTACAGCGCGGGAATTATATTAAGGAAAAAGACGGGCGATTTTGTCCGCGAGGGGGAGGATATTGCAGTTCTTTACTCCAACAACGAGTCCTCGCTGGCAACGGCGCAAAAACAACTGCTTTCGGCTACCGTTATCGGGAGTGAAAAGCCCCAAGCAGAGCCTCTCGTTTACGGCGTTATAAAATAAATTCCAAAGAGAAAAAGATGGCAAAGTTATATTTTAAGTTCGGTGCGATGGGCTGTTCCAAAACGGCGCAGGCGCTCATAACAAAATTCAACTATGAAGAACGCAACATGAAAGTTCTTCTTTTAAAACCCGCGGTGGACACCCGCGACGGCTATAACGTAGTTAAATCCCGCATAGGGCTTCAAAAAGAGGCGGTAACGGTGGGCGC
Source organism: uncultured Clostridia bacterium (assembly GCA_947629665.1). GTDB lineage: Bacteria > Bacillota > Clostridia > Christensenellales > Borkfalkiaceae > Coproplasma. Next base: position 42,175 of record CANREJ010000009.1, on the reverse strand, counting down.
AAACGAGGATATCCGCCAATTATATCTTAAAAGCTATGCCGACTGCGATGTGATTATTGTTGACGAATGTCAGTTTCTCACTCCCGAACAGGTTGACCAACTTTCGGATATAGTTATAGAGCAAAATATACCTGTTCTCTGTTTCGGGCTTGCCACAGACTTTACAACCCATCTTTTTCCCGGCAGTAAGCGGCTGTTTGAAATTGCCGAGTCCATAAGCGAAATAAAATCAATATGCACGTGTGGAGCAAAGGCAACGGTGAACGCGCGGCTGGACGATAACGGAAACATAGTTACCGAAGGCTCGCAGATATGTATCGGCGGAAACAACAGATACGTTGCAATGTGCAGAAAATGTTGGCTTAATAAATTAAAAGAGCAACGTGGAGAGGCGCGCTGACATGCAGAGAGCAATAAAATCAATAGCTTCGGTTTGTTGCGCCGCTTTGCTGGCGTTCGGCGTTATTGCGGCGGGCGGGTTAAATAATAAAACCGTTACAGCCGATACGCAAAGTTATTATGCACCCATAACCGCAACGGGCGGCAATGAGCTATTGGGGCAGATACACGATTTGATTACGACCACGCATAAATATTATGCTTCCTATAACGATTGCAGAGACAATGCGCACACCACAGACTATGCGCCGGGCGATGAAAAGAGTATCATTGAGTTCTATACGCACGAAACGATAGTGGAGTATACGAAAACCGGGAGCGATGCGGGAAGATGGAACCGCGAGCATGTTTGGCCGAAAGCTCTTTCAAATGGGCTTTGGGGTACAGACGGCGGCGGCTCCGATATGCACCATATTCGTCCCACCGAAGTCAAGATGAACAGCGGGCGTGAAGGTTATAGGTATGGCGAAGTTACAAACGGACAAAAAATTTATTCAAAAACGGTGTCCGGAAGCAACTCGCAGCTCGGCGGCTATCAGGCGGCGGGTGCTTTTGAACCGCTGGATAACGTAAAAGGCGACGTTGCAAGAATTGTAATGTATGTGTATACCCACTACAACACCTATCAAAATGTATTTGGCACAACAAACGGTAACGGCAATTCAAAGTATTTCGGCACGCTGAATTTTACGCATATTATTTTGGCCGGCAGCGAAGCGGCCGCAAAAGAAATCATTTTAAAATGGAACGAACTCGACCCCGTGGACGAGATTGAAGAACGCAGAAACGAAGAAGTATATAAAATACAGGGCAACCGCAATCCCTTCATCGATCATCCCGAATATGCAGACGCAATCTGGGGCGGCGAAACTTTGGGTGGCGGTCAAAAGCACGGAAATGTAGAAGCGTTCCATGCCGCAGTGGAGGAGATTGTTGAAGAAGGTTCCATCGGCACGAGGCTTGCCTCGCTTGTAAAAGCCGCAAACGCTCTGCGCGCCATAACTGATGAGGCCGAAAAGCAGTTGGCGGCGGAAGATATTGCCGCTTTTAATGAGGCAATCCGCAAGTATAACGAATATGTAGACTCATGCAACAGGGACGCGGCTTCGGCAAATAAAGCGGCGTTGGAAAGCGCGGGGGAGCTCATTGACAGATAGCAAGGTAAAGTGTAACATGAAAAAGTTGGTTTTTATGCTCACGGCGGTATGTGTTGCGCTGTTTACATTTACTGCGTGCGCGAACGATAATTATGAAAAGCTAAACGATATGCTTGAATTGGATTATTCCAAAATAGTTATAACAGTCAAGGATACGTTTTTTGAAGATTTGCCGCTTTCAGATTTCAATGAAGAAATTTCTCTGACAAGCAAATACGAAATAACCTATTCCAACGGCGATACCGCCAATGTGCACTACACAGTGGAGCAGTTCGCGCAAATAGACGGGATGGTTGTGGACGAAAATCTCGCAACGCCAAAAAAACTTGAAGGCGACGCGGTAATAAAGAACGGTGAGCTTGTTTCCAAAACAGACGACGGCGTTTGGCTTCCTACGCAAATTTTGGACGATGGGCTTGACTTTGAAAAGGAATATTTTAAAAACGCCGACTTTGGCGACGGACATTTTGTGGCAGATGTGATTAACCCCTCCGCGTTTATGGGCACGTCAATCGTATGTACCGAAATGAGGGCGGGAGCCGGCTTTTCAGGTTCATTTGATAATATAGTAATTACCTATAAATCCGATGGCGGCAACAAGGTAAAAATCATTTACGATTTTTACCTTTGAGGTGGTAAAATTTGTCAATAAAAAACATTTTACTTTTCTTGAATAATTTTTAGTTAAAGTATTGTTTTCGGTTAGTAACTGTGGTATAATGTTTCAAAGAAAGTAGTAATGACGGTTTGCCGCGCGGAGTATTTTGAATGTTCGAACTCAGGAAAATAGGAATTGTTAAAAGAGCTTCCGCATTGCTTTTGGACGCTATCTTGCTTGCCGTGCTGACTACCGGATTTATGTTTATAATATCCTTGATTTGCAATTACAGCGGCCAGGAACAGCTTGCAAACCAATATTTTGACGAATGGGAAGAGTTCCGTAAAGATTATGTCGGCGGCGTTGCCGAATATTACGGTTTCAATTATGAGGATAACGGCGAAAGTTTTGTTGTTACTAAGGACGGCGAACCTTCGTCGCTCGACGACGTAATAGCCGCACTTGTGGATTCAAACGGCGAAGATCCCGCAACTGCGGAGGCGTACAGGCAGTATTCTGCGCTTCCGTCCGTTGCCACGGTAAACGCGCAGTATAGATATGTATATTCACTGCTGTTTATGATGGTTTCGGTGGGGATACTGCTTGCATACCTTATTCTGGAATTTGTTTTACCGCTGATTTTTAAAAACGGACAAACAGTAGGCAAAAAAGTTTTCGGCGCGGGCGTGGTACGCTCGGATTGCGTTAAGATTTCCAACGTTGCGTTGTTTGCAAGGACTATTTTGGGGAAATTCGCAATCGAAACAATGTTCCCCGTATTGCTGGTATTTTTGTTTTTGTTCGGCGGCATGGGGGTACTTGCAATTATATTATTCGGCGCGATTACTCTCTTAAATGTGGTTTTGTTCTTTGCCACAAAAAACAAAACGCCCATACACGATATTTTGGTAGGAACGGTTGTAGTAGACATAAAACTGCAAATGATTTTTAATTCCGTTGAAGAGCTTAATCAAAAGAAAGCGCTTCTGCAAAAGGAAAAAGCAGAAAGTTCAAAAGAAAATTAACGGGTAACCGTTTAAATTATAACGGCAGAGGGAGTCCCCATGGGGACTATTTGTTGCAATTGCAACAAATATAAAGCCTTTTTCCGTATATAAAAATTAAAATTTCACACAAAAGGATTAAGTATGAAAGTTGTACTGCAACATCTCACCAAAATCTTTCCAAGCCGCAACAAAAAAGAGCCCAATGCCGAAGTGGTTGCCGTAAACGATTTCAATCTTGAAATTCCGGACGGAAAACTTATAGGACTTTTGGGACCTTCGGGTTGCGGAAAAAGCACCACATTGTTTATGATAAGCGGTTTGCAGGCGCCAACAAGCGGTCAAATTTTCTTTGGGGAAGACGACGTTACGTCGCTGGCGCCCGAAAACAGAGGTATAGGTTTGGTATTCCAAAACTATGCTCTGTATCCGCACATGACCGTACAACAAAATATTTTGTTCCCTTTACAAAATCTTAAAGGCGAAAACAGGCTCTCCAAGGAGGAAATGCTGACGCGCGCTAACGAAGCGGCAAAACTCGTTAAAATAGAGGAGTTTATGAACCGCAAACCGTCCGAGCTTTCGGGCGGACAGCAGCAACGTGTTGCAATTGCACGTGCACTTGTAAAAATGCCGCGTGTGCTCCTTTTGGACGAGCCTCTTTCTAATCTTGACGCCCGTTTGCGTTTGCAGACCCGCGAAGAGATAAGAAGAATACAAAAAGATACAAAAATCACCACGATTTTCGTAACACACGACCAGGAAGAGGCAATGTCCATTTCCGATTATATAGTGGTTATGAAACTCGGCGTAATTATGCAGACAGGCAAGCCCCAGCGTGTGTACGACGACCCCGCCAATCTTTTTGTTGCAAAATTCCTCGGCACTCCTCCCATAAACGTTTTCGCCGGCAAAGTGGAGAGCGGCAAGCTATATATAGGCGAAGAGGCGGTGCTCGACGTGGCGGACGTGGAGGATCAGGAAGTTTACGTCGGTATTCGTCCCGAAGGCTTTATCCTCAATAAAAAAGGCAAGCTCACCTGCGCTGTTTCGGGCATAGACGTTATGGGCAGGGATATTTCGGTTGTATCCACAAACGAAAATTCGTTAAATCCCGTAATCCGTTCTATCATTTCCGCGGACGAGCTTGCAAACGTTTCGGGCGAAACGGTTAAATTCAATTTAAAACCCGCCAAGGTATATATATTTAATAAAGAAACGGAAAACCGCGTTTATTTCGGTGAGCAGGTTGCCCTGCACGAGTCTATCGTTGCCGAAATGGCGGCGGAAGGACAAATATTTACTCCCCACGAAGACCCTCTGCCCAGGGAAGCCGACGATAAAACCCAAACAGTTGCCGTAGAGCAGAAGAAGGGCTTTATAGGCAAAGTCAAGGGTCTGTTCGGCAGAAAGAAAAAGCCCGTTGCAGCCGAAGAGCAGGAGCCTGCCGCAGAAGAAGCCGAAAAGCCGCAGGACGAAGCGGTTGCCGAACCTGACGAACCCCAAACGGCGGAAGAGGACGTTAAGGAGTAGTTTATGGATAAAAAGAAAAACCAATGGAAGGCTTGGCTGTATCTGTTGCCCGCCATTGCTATTTTGTTAATCTTCACGGTATGGCCCATCATAAACACTTTAAGAATGGCATTTTTGGAGGGCTATAACGGCCTTGCGGAAGCGGGCGGCGCTTCTTTCGGCTTCGGCTTTGCAAATTTTGTTTCGGTTGTAAACTACAACAAATTTTTGACGTGTTTGGGCAACACGCTGTTGCTTACGGTAATTACCGTTCCCATATCCACAATGCTTGCGCTTTTGATAGCAGTTGCACTCAACTCAATCAAGCCGCTCAAAAAAATATTCCAAACAATATTTTTCCTGCCGTACGTAACCAATTCCATAGCCATAGGTATGGTATTTATGGCTATGTTCCATATGGTTACCCTCGGTTCGCAACCTTTGTCAATAGGAATTATAAACAGTATCATAGAGGCGTTCGGCGGACATGCCGTCAATTGGATTGACGCAGGCTCTACCACGTTTAACAATATGGTCGTGCTTATAATCTATATAGTTTGGAATGCTTTGCCTTTTAAAATTCTGGTGTTGCTCGGCGGATTGCAGGGCGTAAACAAGCAGTATTACGATGCGGCAAAAGTCGACGGCGCTTCCCGCTGGCGCATTTTCTGGCGCATAACGGTGCCTATGCTTTCCCCCATGATTGCATACGTGGTTATAACGGGCTTTATAGGCGGCTTTAAGGAATATACAAGCATAGTAGGTATATTTGGCGATTCAATGGGGCCCATAGGCGGCGACGGCAATTTGAACACTATGGTGGGCTTCATTTACGATAGGTTGGAGGACGGATTCCAGGGTATTGCAAGTGCAGCCGCTCTTATATTGTTTGCAATCATTTTTGCGGTTACGATTATCAACCTGTATGTAAGTAAAAAGAAGGTTCACTATTGATAAGGGGGTAAATTATGGCAGAAGAAATCAACGTAATTCAAAATGACAAACCTCCGAAGCAAAAAAATAATTCGGCGAGCGTAACGTCTACAACAAAAAAGCAGAAAGTACGCAAGGTGTTTATTAATATAGGTCTGTACACCTTTCTTACATTAATGGCCGTTACGGTGTTGTTCCCGTTCTACTTTATGCTTATTTCGTCCGTAAAGACGATGAACGAGTACAACCAAATGATTCCCACGCTCTGGCCTAAACAGTTTGAGTGGTCAAACTATGCTATGGCGTTTACGGGAGATTTGCATTTGGGGCAACTATTCCTCAACACCGTTATAGTGGGCGTAGTTTCCACAATTCTTTCGCTCGTTGTTACCGTGCTCTCGGCATATGCCTTTGCAAGGCTTGATTTCAAGGGCAAAAACGTGCTGTTTGCGGCTCTTTTGGCCACAATGATGATTCCAGGCGAGCTGTTTACGATAACAAACTATATCACGGTAGTCAATTGGTTTGATTGGCGCAATACGTTTGCCGCGCTGATAGTTCCGTTCCTTGTGAGCGTGTTCTATATTTACCTTTTAAGGCAGAATTTTATGCAGATTCCAAACGAGTTGTATCTTGCCGCAAAGGTGGATGGGACAAGCGATTTGAAATATCTGTGGAAAGTTATGATTCCCCTTTCGGCTCCCACGCTCATATCAATTACAATTCTCAAAATGATGGGTGCGTGGAACTCCTATATCTGGCCAAAACTTGTCGCCAACGACCTGGCGCACAGATTGGTAACGGTAGGCCTCCGCGGCGCGGCGTTCACAACGGCAAGCGGGCTTGTTAATATTCCCGCGCAGATGGCGGCGGTAGTTTTGGTAACTATACCTCTGTTGCTCGTGTTCTTATTCTTCCGCAAATATATAATGCGCGGAGTTTCGAGAAGCGGTATCAAGGGCTGATAAGGCGTCAGCCGATTCCAACATAAAGCAAAAAATGTTTAACAAAAAAATATAAAGGAGAACACAATGAAAAAGAAACTCGGTGCAATGTTACTGGCCGGCGCTATGGCTTGCTCTGTGGCTTTTGGGCTTACGGCTTGCGGAAGCAAACGCGCTTCTGACTTTGTAATGCCCGAAGGCGGATTTGACACGTCAAAGGACGTAACAATCACCTTCTATCACCAGATGGGCGGTACTTTGCAGAATATTCTCAACGATTATATTGCAATATTTGAAAAAATGTATCCCAATATACATGTTGAGCATACCCCGCAGGGCGATTGGTCAGGCGTACAGTCGACTATTGTTAAGGAACTTCAAGGCGGCAATCATCCCAATATTGCATACTGCTATTCCGACCACGTTGCGCAATACAATGTTGCAAATGCAGTGCAGCCTTTAAACAGCTTCCTTGCCGACGGCAGTTTAAAGGGCGTTACGGTTCCCACATATCTCGTTGATACGGAAGGTAACTATATCGACGAAGAGGGGAACATTTTGGACGGCGGTGAGCCTGTTTTGGCAGACCGTCCCCTTGGACTCACTGCGGAAGAACAGGCAATGTACAACCCCATCTATTTCAACGAGGGGTATTCGTTTGAAGATTCAAGCATAATGTACACTTTACCCTGGATCAAGTCCACGGAAATGATGTTCTATAATAAGGATTTCTTTGAAGATCCCAGCCATCCTTTGGAAGTTCCCAAAACCTGGGATGATATGGAAGCGCTTTGCAAGCGAATATTGGAGATAGATCCCACCTGTATTCCTTTCGGTTATGACTCCGAGGAAAACTGGTTTATTACCATGTGCGAACAGTTGGGCACCGAATATACTTCTTCGTCGTCTCCCAAATTCCGCTTCAATAACGACAAAAACAAGGAATTTGTGCAGAAATTTAAAGAATGGAAAGATAAAGGTTACTGCACAACATCTGCGCTTTCCGGTGTTGATTACACTTCCGATCTTTTCACAAATAAAAATATATATATGAGCATAGGTTCCACGGGCGGCGCAACGTATAATACCGATACCAGCAGTTCAACGGTGCCTTTTGAAGTAGGTATAGCTCCCGTTCCCCAGGCAAATCTTGAAAACATAAAGCTCATTTCGCAGGGACCTTCTGTATGTATCTTTAAAGATGACGACCCTCAAAAGGTCATTGCAAGCTGGCTGTTTGTTAAGTTCTTCACAACCAACCCCCTGTATCAAACCGAAGTTGCCATGAATAACGGCTATATGCCCGTACTTACAAGGGATGTAATGTCCGAAATTTCCGCATATAACACGTTTATAGACAACGCAAACGGTAGCAACTATCTCACGGCGCAGGCAGTTAAAGTGGGCATGGATTATGAGGATCACTACTTTGTATCGCCCGCGTTCTACGGCTCTTCCGACGCCCGCACCCAGGTTGGTCTTTTAATGCAGGCCGCGCTTGTAGGAACAAAATCCATCGACAAGGCTTTCCAGGACGCTTTAAGCGAATGTGTAGGTAAATACGGTAATTAATTTATGAAGAAACTTTTTATAAGAATTGTAACGCTTATTTGCGTAATTGCCCTCGCGCTTACGGTTTTTGCCGCTTGCGGCGAAAAAGACAACGGGGGTTCGGGCTCCGGCGGCGGTTCCGGTACGGAAATGACAGATTATGTCAGCCAGCTCAAACTTGACATGGACTCCGAAACAAAGAAGCAGGAAGTTACCGTCAAATTTTATATCGACGGCGACACGACCCACTTCACCCCCACAAGTAACTCCGGTGATTTTATCGACGGTTACATAAAGGCACGTTATCTCGCGGTAAACACGCCCGAATCCACGGGCGTGGTAGAGAAGTGGGGCAAAACCGCCTCTAACTTCACCCACGAGAAGCTGGTCAACGCCCAAAAGATAATTGTTGAAAGCGACGACGGCAATTGGAACGTAGATTCCACGGGCGAAAGATATCTTCTTTGGGTATGGTATATGCCCAATGGCGGCACCGAATACCGCAACTTAAACGTGGAGCTTTTGCAGGAAGGCTACGGCCGTTCCTCAAAAACTTCCGATAACCGCTACGGCGAAATTGCGGGTGCGGCGCTCTTCCAGGCCCAACAGCTTAAACTCAACGTGTTCAGCAACAAAACCGACCCCAACTATTTTGGCAATGCCGGCGAAAATATAACTTTAAAATATCTTCGCTTCCACATGGAAGATTACATTCAGCACCCCGTGCGCGTAACGGGCATAGTTACGGCAAGATACGGCAACAGCGTTTACATTGAAGAGTATGACGAAGAAACAGAAGTTTCCTACGGTATAGCCGTTTATTATGGCTATAAAACAGGCAAACTTCTCGATATACTCAAAGTCGGTAACGAGGTTGACGTAATGGGTACGGTCGGCGAGTTCAACGGCACCTATCAAATTTCAGGCGTTGACCACAACGAAGTCCGTCCTAACCTTCTGGAAAACACCCAACTTGTAAGCACAGATAACGAGGTGCCCTGCACCCAAGTTTCGGTTGCCGATTTGGTTGACGGCACACGCAAGGTAACAGCCACGTTCTTTAAAACCGGCGAAGACGGCGAGGAAACAAAAGAAGAACTCACCATTGACTACGGTCAGGCGATTATGGATACCCACGTATCGATCAAAGATTTGGGTATAACCTCAATGTACAGCACAAAAAAGGAAGATAGTGCCGGCAACAAGATTCCCACGGGTCAAATATCCATAACCTGTGCGGACGCAAACCAAAAATCCATTGTTTTGCGCACGGAACCTTTGTATAAGGCCGATAGAACCACGCTCTATGCCGAGGCTGATTTCGAAGGCAAATCAATTTCCTCCGTACACGGCATTGTAGATTATTACAGCGGCGCTTATCAAATTTCCGTTTGGGAATACAGTTGCTTTACATTTGCACAATGATATTTCTTTCCGTTCCAAACGGAATGGGAGTAATATAAACAAAATCAAAAAAATAAAAAAAGGAGAAACAAAATGAAGAAAAAATGGCTCATCGGTATTGCTTCGTGCCTGATGGTACTTGCATTGAGCTTCGGGCTTGCCGCTTGCGGCGACAAGGGTGGCGGCACCGACGATAACGCAACGGCACAGCAAGCAATCGGTTCGGTAATTGCCATGTACGAAAATGATGACACAAACACTGCAAACGACTACAAAGTTCGCGGTTCGGTTACGGTTGGAAGTGTGCAGGTTCCTGTTTCATGGACTGTTTCGTCAGACGTTGCCAATTACTCCAACTATGTTTCGGTAAGCGAGCAAATGGACGACGATTCATATTATACGGTTCATGTTGTACGTACAACGGTTGATGTTCCGTACAAACTGAACGCTTCGGTTACCGTAGGCAGCGTAACAAAAACAGCTTCTTTCGATCGTAAAGTGCCTTTGACACAAAACGCGGGCGTTGATACGGTAAACGCAACGCTTGATTTTAAAGTAGCGACAAACCGTAAGGAGTGGGATGCAACACACCAGATTTGGGAAGCAAGCGGTATTAGATTGACAAACACGGCAGGCGGTTCGCCCGTAGCTGATTATACCAATCCCGCACGTTTCTATAAAGGCTCCAAGGCGTCTATCGCGTTTACCGATACAACCATTGGTATTCTTCACGTTGATTTCACTTGCCACGAAGGGTATAATGATTCACCCTATTCCACGTGGCTTGAAACCGACCTTAAAGCTCAGTTCCCCAACGCTACGGTAACTCATGATGAAGAAAATCACATTGTAGGTATACAGTTGGCTGAAGCTGTAAGCGTATTTGAATTTACTTTTTCCAGCGGTCAAATCAGGCTTTACTCCATAGTCGTTGAAGGCGCTAAAATAAGCGACGAAACAATTATCGCGAGTGCAAAAGAGTCCTTGGAACTTGGACAAACCGTTTACTTTATTCAAGACACCGCAACTCTTCCCACCGAGTATAACGGTACTACAATAACTTGGGCTTTAAAGGAAGATTCAGCTTATGCAACCGTTTCGGGTAGCACATTAACGATTTCTTCGCTTCCCACAGAGGGAACTGCAACCGTAACGCTTGTTGCAACCATTTCCGCGGGTTCTGCACCTTCCGACACAAAGGAACTTGCCATAACCCTTAAACCCACGCCCACGCTTACAGGCGAAGGCACTGCGACCTCGCCCTATACTGCGGCAGACGCAAATAAAATCGCGGCTCTTCTTAAAGAAGGCACCTATTATAGCAAGGCGGGTTCTCCTGTACTCGTACAGGTCAAGGGATATGTAATTAGTTTCAGCGGCTGGAATGGAGATTTTAACAACTGGACGGCGGTGTACATTGCCGTAAACGATACGGACGACACCGAATCTGAAAACGCCATTCAAATTTTCAGGTTTAAGCTCGACGATACTTATATAAAAGCGGAGGCTGATCTTGTAGAGGGCGCAGAACTTACCGTTCAGGGTTATCTCCAAAATTATGATGGAACTTATGAAATCACCTATTACGGTAGCACAAATCCCACTGCAACGGCTTATAACGACAGCAGAACGCAGGAGGAGAAGGATATATCTAAGGCTCTTGCGGCTCTTGCAGATACTTTCACCGTAACCGAAGCGGGCGAAACCACCCTTACGGCGTCAACGGTTGAAGGCGTTACCTTTACTTGGTCAACAACTGACACAACTTACACAATCGCAGATAACAAACTTACGGTAAGTGAGCTTCCCGCAACGGCTGTTACATTTGATGCAACCGTTACTGCAACCGCAGGTACGGGCGACGCACAAAAAACCGGTACAAAAACCGTACACATTACTGTTAAGCAAGCAGGTACAAGCGAAAAGGGAAGCTCGGTTGACAATCCTTATTCGGTTGCTGACGTCGCTGACATTTTGAAAGGTTTAAGCCATGAAGAGAGCACATATTATACCGATGCAAACGGCACACCTAAGGCTGTATATGTAAAAGGTATTGTTACCGTTGCCGGCACAAAGCAAAATTGGGGATATAAAGAAGTTTATATTGCCGATACGGCAGGCGATACCGAAAATGACGTGTATGTTTATTCATTTAACTACGGCACTATAAAAGCAGCAGATATCACGGAATTTAAAGTCGGCGATACCATTACAATTTGCGGATATCTTGAAGTATATGTTAAAAAGGATACTTCAACTGGTGCTGTAACCTCGACTACCGAAGAAATAACTTCGTGGAACGAGAACGGCACGTATCATAATGTTACATTAGAGGCTTACACAGCAGCCGGCGGTACAACGCCCGGTGAAACGCACACCCATGATTACAGTTATACCACGGATACAACAACCTGGAAGCACACAGGCACCTGCGAAGGCGAGGGTTGCACCGAACCGACCGTTACAGGAGATTGCACCATTGTCAATAACGTGTGCAGTGTTTGCGGGCATGAATATACGACTGAGGATATTCTTACAAAGTTATTTGCTTTAACTGAAAACGGTTCTTTGAAAGGCTCTTACAAACTTACAGGTAAAGTTTTAAGAATCGATACGGCTTATGCTTCAAACTATCATAACATTACTTTTACAATTAAAGTAAACGATAAAAAGTTAATGGCTTACCGTGCAAAAGATAATAGTAGTGATAGCATTATAAAAACTATTGCCGCAGGCGACGAAGTAGTTATTTCCGGTACGCTTAAATTATACAACGGCACATATGAATTTGATTCGGGTTGCATTGTTGAATCTAACAAAGCCGGTACTTTGACTGACGAAGAGAAAATTATGGGAGCTGTTGACGTTGTTGACCTCAGCAAAAAGTCCTATACGGAAGCAGGCTCATACACTCTCCCCGCAAAGTGGTTCGAGGGAGCGAACAATGAAGTTAATCTTGCTTGGGCAATGAAGGAAGCTTCCGATTATGCTTCAATAGATAACGATGGCAAGTTGGTTATTGCAACTCCTCCCGCAGAGGAAGCAGAAGCTAAACTTACTGTTACAATTTCTTCTGGATCTGCAACTGTCGAAACAAAAGATATAACCATTAAAATAATTGCGCTCAGCTCTTTGATTACAAACGATGGCACCGCGGAACATCCTCTTACAGTTGCCGAGGCATTCAAGATCCTTAACATTTTGTCAAGTGGTGAAACCTATCAAAGCGGCGGAGCCGATAAAGAGTTTTATATCAAGGGTTATGTAACGGATATAGGAAAACTTAATGGTACCCACGGACTGAGAAGTGTTTATATTGCTGACAGCGCAACTACGGCAAAAGATGATTCGTTACAAGTTTATAATTTGAATTGGGACGAGAGCGTTCTTGTAAAACCCGCCTCCGATGAGAATCCTCTGTTGGTTGGCGACCAGCTTATAATCAAGGGATATCTTATTGATCATAACAGCACAAAGGAAGTTGATAAATCGAGTACCGATGTATATCCCACAGCAACCCAATGGGATAAAGTTGAACGCCCCACCGAGCCTTCTGAGGTACCTACACCCGGTGAGCATACCGCAGACCTTAACTTTGCGGCCAACTTTGCGACATATGCAGCCCAATGGAGTGGTTATGCGAACAAAGAACTCAAGTTTTCTGACATCGGAACTGCCGATTTTGCCGGCAAAGTTACGTTGGATAATGTGATTAAACAATCGGGGAGTACGGCAAAGATTACCGATAAACCCGTTTTGGCGGCAAAGGCCGATGAAACGGCTCATATCGTCGTGTATGCAGGCGGTCAAAAGTTCACTTCTGTGGTCTTCACCCTTGCAAAGTGGGATACGTCTACGGCGAAAAAATTTAGCAAGATCGTTGTCGAGACTTCCGAAGACGGCGAACAGTGGACGGAAGTTGCAGGTACAGCAGTGGGCGACGGCGAGAAAAATACGGTTGAGATTTTCGAGAGCGGAGATAACCAAAACAACGTCTTCACCTACGCAAATGAAACGGGTGCTACCTATGTTAGACTTACGATCTCGGCGATAGGCAGTTCGAGAATGCAAGTCGGGTTGACCTCCATTTCGTTGAAGATCAACGTTCCCGCAACCAATGGCTGATAGATAGTAGGTGAACCTTTAATTTGATCCAAAAAAACAACCCTTCCGCGAGGAAGGGTTGTTTTTTGATAATCAATAAAATTTAAACTGCGTCGTTTACCCAACTTTTTTTGATATCATTTCAAAGGCGGGGAAGTCCGTTAAATCGCTTTCGAGAGGAGTCATTGAAATATGCCCCGTCATGGTTGCGTCGGTGTCGAGTTCCAAATTTTTTGTGCCGTTATAAAGGCATACAAGGCAGGGCTTGATAGTTCCGTCGGGCAAAAATTCAAAATCGTCGCTGTAAATGGCGGGGCCCATACGCGTAATTAAAATCTCGTTGCCGCTTTCGGGGAAATTGACGTTTACAATATCGGCAAAGTCAAGCATTTTCCGTTCGCGGATTTTTTTGTACGCCCTGTCGATATTATTGATTGCGTTTTCAAAGGAATTGAACGCCGCCGAAAAGGCTATCGCCTTGATTCCGTTTTGCGCCGCTTCATAGCATGCCGCCACCGTGCCCGAATAGTGTATGTCGCCGCCGAGGTTCGGCCCGTTGTTTATGCCGGAAATCACAAGGTCAAAGTGTTTTTTCATTCCCAAAACAGCCACGCGCACGCAGTCGGCGGGGGTGGAGTCAACGCTGTATGCTTCAACGCCTTCAAAATAATCAACTTTTTTAACTTCGTAAGGGTCGTGAATTTTAATTGAATGGCTCTTTGCGCTCTGCTGGACTTTGGGCGCAAAAATTGTAACTTCGCCCAAATTTTTAGCCCAATCCAATAAATATTTTAAGCCTTCGGCCTCTATGCCGTCGTCGTTTGTAAGCAAAATTTTCATAGCCAGCCCTCGTGTGTTGATTTGTATTCGCCAAGAAGTTTATCGGCGTCCTTAATAAGCTCAAACATTTCTTCCGTGGAATAAGCCGTTGCGCCCGCCGCCATGTTGTGCCCGCCGCCGTGGTATTTTATTGCAAGGTCGTTTATTCCCAAAAAGCGGGAGCGGAGCCGCACGCGTATATTTTCCTTTTTGGAATTATAGATAAACGCCACCCAAATAAGACTGCCGCGTATGCCCGAAAGTTCGCCCACGACGTTGCTTGCCGCTTCAAACGAAAGGTTAAATTTTTCCTGCACGGCTTTATCCAGATAAATATATGCAACTCCGTTGGGAGTTATTTGTATATTGTTGTACACGTAAGACTTAAATTCAAAAATTTTAAAATCTTCGGAGTAGAGGTGCGCGTACAGCTTTTCGAGATTGACGCCGCAGTCGAGCATTGCGCCCGCAAGGCGCATTGTTTCGCCCGTTACGCCCTCAAATTGAAATCTGCCGCTGTCCGTAACCATTCCCATATAAATATGCGTCGCGGCCTCCGCCGAGATTTTAAGGCGGTTTTTGTGCGTTATATAGAAGTCTGCAATCATTTCGCAGGCGGACGAGCGGAAATCTTCCACCCAATTTATGTCGCCGTAAGGGTCGGCTTCAATGTGGTGGTCTATTTTTATAATTTCCTTTGCTTTTTTAAAGTTGGAGTTGGAAATCCGCTTTTTTGTGCCCGTATCTATAACTATCTGCAACGCGTCCGCATAAATATCTTCGGGCGCTGTATCTTCGCCGCCGCAAAAGGCAAGGTAGTCCGAAAAATCCTCGTTTACAAGGTAAATATGTTTGTGGGGGTATGTGTCCCGCAAAATTTTGGTCAGCCCCATGGTGGAGCCAACCGCGTCGCCGTCGGGGCGGATATGGCGGGAGATTATAATTGTGTTGTAGCTCTCTATTTTTTGTAAAATCAAATTTTTAACTTGTTCGTTCATACAGGCTCCGTTGTGCTTAAATCGTTAAGTTCGTTTAAAAGTTGCATTGCCGTTGCCCTGTCGGGAACGGTGCAACCGCTGGCTTTTTTGTGCCCGCCGCCGCCGTATTTAACGGCAACGGGGTTTATGTTGTAGCGGTTGGAGCGAAGCTCCACGTGTACGCCGTCCTCACACTCGGTAAAGTTCGCCCAAATAAAAACGTCTTTAATATCACGCATAAGCCCCACAAGCCCGCTTGAAACAGTGGGGGCTTCGCTGTTTTGGGGTAAGTCCTCGCGTGCGGTGTAGATATACGCAACGTTATTGGGCGTGAATTTGATTTTGTGCATATTGTCGGCCTTTTCAATAATTTTGGAAAAGTCCTCGGAGTACAAATTGTAGTAGAGTGTGTTTACGTCTATCGGCTGGGTGAACAGGAAGGCGGCGAGTTCGAACGTGCGTGAGGAAACCGAATCGAAGGCAAATCTGCCGCTGTCCGTAATCATTCCCATGTATAGCGGGGTCGCCGAGGCAGGCGTAAGTTTTAGTTTATTTTTCTTTGCAAACATTGTAACAAGCCCGCACGCGCTCTCGTAGGAGCTGTCAACAATATCCAGGTCGGCAATTGCCTCGCAATAAATATGGTGGTCGAACCGCAACGTTGTTTCTGCGGTTTTATATCTTTCGTCGCAAATCAGCCGCGAGGAACCGCAATCGAGAATAACCGCAAGCGCACCGTTGTAGTATTCATCGGGAATTTCGTCAAATTTAACGTTTAAAAAGGGCAGGCGGGTGGCTTCGTCGCCAACCATATAAACTTCTTTTTGCGGAAAATTGTCCTTAATGAGTTGCGCAAGCCCCATTTGGCTGCCAACCGCGTCGCCGTCGGGGTGGGAGTGGCGGTGAATTATTATGCGGTTGTACTTTTTGATTAATTTAAGCGCTTCCTTAAACATTTTTGCGTTTTTCCTTTTTGTAATTTAAGTTTTACAAGTTATTATAACATAAGTGAAAAGACTTGTCAATACATGTTTTGTTTTTTCATAATTGCGGCTTGACAAAGGGTGGGTCTGCCGTTATAATATATTTACATTTTGAGAGGTATGTTATGAGAAAGTACAGAATACGCATCGGCCTTGACGTGGACGACACGCTTTATGAATGTAATTCCTACGCCGTGTCCATACTCAACCGCCGCCATCCCGACGAGGAGCCCATGAAAGTGGAGGAGATAAAGAGTTGGAGCGCCTGCGGGAGGCATGGCGAGGAGCGGATTGCGCTCTATTCCGATCCCGAATTTGTACGTACGCAGCCCATAACGGAGGGCGCGCAGGAGTTTGTTAAAAAACTTGCCGAAATTGCCGACGTGTTTTTTATTACCGCCGTGCCCGCCCGCTGTATGAGTGCGCGCGCCGAGCGGCTTGTGCAGGATTTCCCCGAAATTCCGCCTCAAAATATAATTATGGGTACGCGCAAGGACATAATTTCTTTGGATATTATGCTTGACGACGGCTCGCACAATATTTCAAGTTCCCGCGCGGCATATCCCGTGCTGTTTAGAAAACCTTGGAATACCGACCTTTCGGGTTTGCTGTCCGTGAACAGCTACGACGATTTTTTGCATTTTTGCGAGATGGTCAGGAACTCGTTTTCGGAAAATTTCCCCACTCTCGGCAATGGCGGCGTTTTGTGCCTTGTGGGGCCTTCGGGTTCATCTAAAACGGAAATTGCAAACGGCTTAACCTGTTTAAGCGGCTTTGAAAAACCTTTAACTTCAACAACCCGTCCCCGCCGCACAACCGAGGGCGAGGATTCGTACAGGTTCATAACCGAAGAGCAGTTTGTAAACGAAATGAAGCTGGGAAGATACATAGAAACCACCGTTTACAGCGGCTATCACTTCGGCACTTCCAAACAGGATATAGACCCGATTGTTGAAAGGGGCAACGTTGCGGTAATACCCATAGATATCTGCGGCGCAATCACCCTTAAAAATTTGTATCGCGAAAGAGCCATGCTTGTATTTACAAGGCGCAACCGTGCGGACGCAATAAAAAGCATTATATGCCGCGATATAGATATCGAAGATAAAACGCGGCGCATAATGTCGCTTGATTTCGAATATCGCAACAGCGAAGTGTGCGACGTGGAAATCAACGTGGGGAGCGACGTTAAAGAGGCGGTTGCCGAAATTGTAAAATTAATCAGGCAAAACTAAATATTTTGAGGGCGGCGAAAAATTTTCGCCGCCTGCTTTTTTGCCGTTCAAAACGTTTGACTTAAAATTGCCGGGTGGTATAATTTAATTAAAATATTTTTAAGGAGAGAAACAAAATGTCAGACATCAAAAAGTACATAGCCGAGTTTATAGGCACCTGCGTGCTTGTAACGGTTGCCTGCGGCGTTGCGGTTGTAACGGGTTGCGGAGTTAATAACCCTGCGGCTTATCTCATGACCGCGCTTGCTTTCGGGCTCGTAATCGTTGCTATGGCGTACTCGATAGGCAATGTTTCGGGTTGCCATATCAATCCCGCCGTATCTTTGGCTATGTTGATCAGCAAAAAAATGAACGTAAAAGATTTCGTTTGCTACGTTGCGGCGCAAATCCTCGGAGCTATTGTGGGCGCAGTCCTCGTGGGGCTTCTTTGCGGCTCCTTTGTAAACGGTTCCGCTCACTTTGGTGCATTCGGTCAAAATGTTGCACAGGATACGCTTGTCAACGCATACGGCGCAGGCGGCGCTTTGGGCGTAGCGCTTGTTGTTGAGATTGTGCTTACCTTCATTTTTGTGCTTGCCATTATGGGCGTTACTTCCAAAACGGATAACAAGGCGGTTACGGGCATTGTTATAGGTCTTGCGCTCACGCTCGTGCATTTGCTGGGCATAGGGCTTACGGGCACGTCCGTGAACCCCGCGCGTTCCATCGGCCCTGCGCTTATGGCGCTTGTAAAGGAGGGCAACACCGCCGCAATAGAGCAGATATGGATATTTATTGTAGGACCTTTGGTAGGCGGTGCGCTTGCCGCGGTTGTTTATAATATCCTCGACGGAAATAAAAAAGACGACAAACAGCTTGGCGGACTTGACAAATAAGTGAATTAAACAATAAAGAGAACTCCGTTTTGGAGTTCTTTTTTTTTACCGTTTAAAATAGATTAAAATATGAGTTTGTCCTTTTTACCCGATGAACTTAATTCGGCGCTTGCCCACGTGAATTTGAATTATTTGACGGAAATAAGGATAAGGGAGGGTCAGCCTATAATAGTCGGGTATAGGGGAGGATACAGCTATTTGGGAGCCTTGGGGCTTTGCAATTCAAAAGAAAACGCTCTTTTGGGCGGCGATATATCGCAAATAATATCAAATGCCACAGGCGGAAACTTTTTCAGGTTTTCGGAGCAGATGCGGTCGGGGTTTATAACGTGCGGGCACGGCGTGAGAATTGGGCTTGCGGGCGAGTATATCACGCAGAACGGGGAAATACAAACAATATCTTCGTTGACGTCGTTAAATATACGCTTGCCGCACGACGTTAAAGGCTGCGCGGATTATATATGCCGCACGCTGTTTTTTAACGGGGCGCACAGTATTTTGATATATTCCGGACCGGGGCTTGGAAAGACCACAAAATTGAGGGACGTTGCAAGGTATTTAAGCGACAATCTGGAACTCAACGTATTGGTTTTTGATGAAAGAAACGAAATTGCCGCCTTTGACGAGAACGGCAACGGATATTATATTGGACACCGTGCGGATGTAATACGCGCAGGCAACAAAGTAAACGCTTTTGCGAACGCTATAAGGGCAATGAAACCGGACGTTATTATAACAGACGAACTCTACGGCGAGGACGATACGCGGGCGGTTAAATATGCCACAGACTGCGGAATAAAAGTTATTGCTTCATCTCACGTAACAAAAAAAGAAATTTTAAAGACCATGCCTTTTGAATATTTTGTTGAACTTAAAAGTTTATTTGGACAACCCGTGATATATGATAAAAATTTTGTTATTGTTGGCGGTGGCGGCGCTGACGACTTCGGTAGGGGTTTTCCTATCGGCTAAAAAGAAGAAGCGCATGCAGATTTTTGCCGAGCTTTACGAATTCAACGAGCAACTCTTGTTAAATTTAAAATTTTCGCGCCGCTCCATGGACAAAATAGCTGAAAATTTTAAATTTATTCCGCAGATGTTGAGTGGCGAAAAATTGCTGGACGGCAAGGACGGCGAATTTATAGAAGGTTACGTGTTCAATCTCGGCAAAAGCGACGCGCTGTCGCAAATAGATTATCTCAATGAGCGCAAGGCAGTTTTGATAAAATTCAGGGACGAAAGTTCGTGCGAATATAAAAAATACAGCTCGCTATACATTAAAATATTTTTTCTTTTGGGAGTGCTGATGGCAATCCTGTTGGCGTAAATGGATATAAGTATAATTTTTAAAATTGCAGCGGTGGGGATAATCGTAACAATAATTTGCCAGGTGCTTAAAAAGTCCGACAGAGACGATATTGCTACGTTGGTCAGCCTTGTGGGGCTTATAATAGTGCTTACTGTGGTAATCTCTATGATTGCCGACTTGTTTTCGCAAATAAGACAGCTTTTTGATTTGTTTTAAATGGTTATTGTACGGTTGTGCTGTATAGCGGCAATTACCGCCGTTTGTGCGTTTATTTTAAAGAGCCATAAATCCGAGCTTGTGCCGTTGTGCCTCACCGCGGGCGGAATAATAATGTTTTTGTTTGCCTTTGATTATCTTACCGAAAGCATTGAGTTTTTAAAATCATTCTCCCAAACTACGGGCGTGGACAACCGGGCCGTAAGGTTGATTTTTAAAATCATAGGCATTGGATTTTTGGTTGAACTCACGGCGAGTTCGGTAAAGGACCTCGGCTTTGACGGGGTGGCGGACAAGTTGGTTTTATGTGGAAAGATAATAATTTTCGTTGTTGCAATACCCGTTTTGTCAAGCACGTACAAAATAATAGTATCTTTGATAGAACTCGCGTAAAAAAATATGTTTTATGCGCCCTTTTAATTGTTTTAATAATTTGTATACCGCTTGCCGCAACGGTGGCATACGCCGATGAAAGCGACGTTACCGAGCTGAACGAAAGTATTTCAAAGCTGTTGGGCGATTTGGATCTTTCGGAATTGCAGGATTATCTGGATAAAAACGGCGGCGGCATTTTATCGGGTTTCGGCAACACTGCGGGCGAAATAATAGCGTATTTGATTCACGGCAACCTCGGCGCCGACTACGGCGGGTATTTAAACGAGATTTTCAATATTATTTTTAAAGACGTTATAAGTTTGATACCGGCGTTTGCAACCGTTGCCGCAATTGCGTTGCTGTGCGCAATAGTCAGTTCGGCGGAAGGTAGCATAATAGGCAAGGCCACCTCAAAAATAGTGCGGCTTGTATGTTATTCGCTTATAATTTTAATTATCGCCTCCATGCTCACGGGCATAGTTTCAACATGTCTTGGCAGTATACACAACGTAAAGCGCCAGATTGAAATAATTACCCCGATACTTGCCACGTTGACCGTTTTGACGGGCGGCACGGGCTCTGCGGCGATTTATCAGCCTTCCGCAATCTTTTTAACGGGCGGAGCAGTGGAGATAATAAGCGGGTTCATATTTCCGGGTGCCATCACGGTTATAGTACTCAATTTTATGTCAAGGCTCAACCCGCAAATGAGTTTTTCGGGAATAGGCGCGCTCATAAAAAGTATAATGAAGTGGACGATAGGCATAACCGTAACCGTTTTCAGCATATTCATAACGGCGCAAAGCTCGGCGTCCTCGCTGTTCGATGGAATAATTTTTAAAGCCACAAAGTATGTTGTGGGCAATTCCGTGCCGCTTGTGGGGAATTTTTTGTCAAGCGGCTTTGATATGCTCACCTCCGCGGGGCTTTTAATAAAAAGTTCGGTGGGGCTTTGCGGAATAATTTTGCTTCTTGGGGAACTGATAGGCCCTGTAATTTTGCTCGTTTCCTTTTCCATAATATTAAAAATTGTAGGCGCGGTTGTGCAGCCCGTGGGTGAGAATAATCTTTACGGCATGCTTTCGGATCTTTCAAAGGACGTGGAATATTTTATTGCCGGGCTTTTAACCGTTGCGTTTATGTATGCGCTGGTGATTATGCTGATAGTAAATTCGGCAAACAGTTTTATTTAAATATGCAAACGTATCTGTTGGGCGCGGCAGGGGTTATATTTTTATCGGTCATAGTTTCCCTGCTTGTGCCGGAAGGCAAACTGAACAAAACAATCACTTTTGTGATGAGGCTGATATGTATTTTTGTACTCATACAGCCCATTACGGGAATATTTAAAATTTCCCCATCGGCGGAAAGCGAAAATTTTTTTGATTATGAGTATGTGTGCAAGGAATATGCCGAGCATCAAGGCACACAGCTGGAAATTTTGTTGCTGGATAAATTCGGCGCGGAAAGCGAGTGCGCAGTGGAAGTGGAGTACGAAAATTCGGGATTTAAAGTGAACGGCGTAGAAGTGGCTGTGATTTCGGCGGACAAAAATTTAATTGATAAAATTCAAGCATATTTAAGCGGCCTGGGATATATAAATATATCAGTATATGCAAAAAGCTCTTGATTGGGTGAAAGAAAACAAAAAAATTATAATTGCAGTTACATTGATTGTTATACTTCTCTGTACACTGTATTTTATAAATAAGGGCACGCAAAGCCCTACCGCGGCAACAGTATCTATGCAGGAGAAAAGCCCTACCGAGCAAAAACTCATGGGCATATTGAGCAATATGGACGGAGTAGGTACAACGGATGTTATGATAAACGAAAGCGACGGAAAAATTACGGGCGTGGTGATAGTTTGCCGCGGCGCAGACAACATAATGACCCGTAGCAACATTCTTAACGCCGTATCAACGGCGCTCAATATAGATAAAAAAATAATTGCAATCTATTCAATGGAGATTTAAGGAGAATTTTATGTCAAAAAGAAAAAAGATCATCATCATGTCCTCACTTGTATTTTTACTTGCGCTTACCGCGATATTGAACGTATTGCTTGCAACCAACGTAGTCGCTTCGGGCGATACGGCCGTAACAACGTCTAACTACTTTACCACGTTCAGGACGGAGAGAACGTCCACAAGAAGCGAAGAAATTATGCAGCTCGACAGCGTAATCGCGCTCTATGAAGAGGGAAGCGATAAATACAACGAAGCCGTTGACATGAAACTCAGGATAGTGGAGATGATGGAAAACGAACTGCTTTTGGAAACGCTTATCAAATCCCGCGGATTTTCCGACGCGGTTGTATCCATAGGAATGGAGTCGGATAACGTAAACGTATTTATAAATTCCGACGAACTCGATATGAATACGGCACTGTCAATCTATACGATTTTGAAGGACGAAGTAGGCATAGCTCCCGGCAGCATAATAATTTTACCTATTTACTCACAAGTGTAATATAGTTAGTTGCAAAAAAAATTATAATGTGCTATACTTATTTTAAGGAGAATGGTAAATGGCACATATAAGACACGATCCCACCACAACGCAAAAGGGTAAAATTACGTATAATTCAAGTATTGTGAGCGGCATTGTTGCGCTTGCGATAGGCGAGGTGGAAGGCGTTGCTCTTTTGGGTAATAAAAGCAAAGGAATTAAATTAACGTTTGATAAACAGGGAATTATTGCCGATATAAGCGTTAAGGTCGACAGCACGGAAAACGTGTCGGCGCTCGCGTTTAAAATCCAGCAGTCCATTAAGCATAACGTTGAATCTATGACCAACTATAAAGTTGCAAAGGTCGACGTTCATGTTACTGACGTAAATTTCCCCGAAACTCCTGCAATATAATACTGTTAAAATATTCCCTTAAACTTTTAAGGGAATATTTGCGTTAGGTGATAAATGAGAACTGCGGCAAGAGAGGTTGCTTTTAAAATAGTTTTTGCGTCCCGCTTTACAGGCGATATAGACTGCGACCTTGAAAAAACGCTCGCCAAATCGGAAAACCTCAACAGGGACGACTGCAAGTACGTTCAAAGCGTTCTTGCGTTATTGGGCGAACACGAGCACGAACTTTTAAAGCTCATAGACGAACATTCTCGCGATTTTGCGGAGTCCCAGCTTTTTCCTGCCGATAAGAGCGTGCTTTTGCTTGCCCTTACGGAAATCAAGTATATGGACGATATTCCTTGCGTTGTTTCCATAAACGAGGCGGCAAACATTTCATCAAAATATTCTTCGCCCAAGAGCGCGTCGTTTGTAAGCGGAATTTTAGCCGATATTATTAAGGAGTAATATGTACGAAATTATAGACGGTAAACAGCTCTCCGCCTCGGTAAGGGGCGAGATAGCCGCGGAAGCGAACCGTTTTAAACAAAAATGCGGCAGGCAAATAGGCCTTGCCGTTATTCTTGTGGGAGAAGATAACGCTTCGCAAATTTATGTGCGCAACAAAATTAAGGCTTGCGAAGAGGTTGGTATAAAATCTTTTGCATATTATCTTCCGCAAAGCGTTGCGCAAAACGAACTTGAAGATTTGGTTAAAGAGCTGGCAGATAACGGGGAAGTTGACGGTATTCTCGTACAATTGCCTCTTCCCGCGCATATAGACGCCGGAAAGATTTTGGGATTGATTCCCGTCGAAAAAGACGTGGACGGCTTTTCCGAACAGAATATGGGCAAACTTGCCATGGGCGAGGAGTGCCTTGCAGCTTGTACACCGAACGGCGTAATGACGATGCTGAAAAGCAAAAATATTCCCATAAAAGGCAAAAAAGCGGTGGTTGTGGGCAGGTCCAACATTGTGGGCAGACCTATGGCGTTGCTTTTGCTCAACGCCGACGCAACGGTAACCGTATGCCACAGCAAAACGGCAGACCTAAAAAAAGAATGTTTATCGGCCGATATTCTGGTCGCGGCGGTGGGTAAAGCCAAATTTATTACTGCCGACATGGTAAAAGTGGATGCAACCGTTATAGACGTCGGCATGAACAGGGACGAAAACGGCAAACTTTGCGGCGACGTGGACTTTGAAAACGTGAAAGACAAATGTTCCTACATTACGCCCGTTCCCGGCGGCGTGGGTCCTATGACAATTACTATGCTCATGTACAACACCTGTATTGCGGCGTTCAGGAGAGAAAAAATTTGAATGAGTTAAACGGACGGCTAACCGAATATGCGGAAGAATTTAATGAAATTCTCCGCAATTTTTCAAGTAGGTTGGATTGCGAGCCCAAAATTCTTGCGGACAGTTTAAAATACAGCCTCGAAGCGGGCGGCAAACGCATACGCCCTTCAATGATGTTTGCGGCGGGCGATTTGCTCAAAATCAAACGGGAAAATCTTGCGCAGTTTGCGCTGGCTTTGGAACTTATACACACATATTCACTCATTCACGATGATTTGCCCGAAATGGATAACGACGATTTCCGCAGGGGCAAGCCCTCAAACCATAAGGTGTTCGGTGCGGGTAACGCCGTACTTGCGGGCGACGGGCTTTTGAATACTGCGTATTCCATTCTTATAGGCGAGTGCAGGAAGGGCGATAATTATATAACCGCCGCACAATTTATCTGCGATTCCGCGGGCGTTTACGGCATGATTGCGGGGCAGTCCGCGGACCTTTTACATGAAACGGACGGCGAAATAAACGAGGAAATTCTTGGGTTTATCTATAAAAACAAGACCGCAAAGATGCTCACGGCGCCATTGGTGGTTCCCGCAATTTTAGCCGACGGAAAATATTATTCACAGCTTAAACTGTTTGGAACGAATTTCGGTTGCCTGTTCCAGCTTACAGATGACATTTTGGACGTTGAGGGCAACTTTTCTACGCTCGGCAAAACGGTTGGCAAGGACAAGCAAGAGGGTAAATGCACGGCGGTCAAGCTCTTTGGGCTGGAAGGCGCAAAACTGCGCGCCGATATACTTGCCGATAAGTGCTTAAAGATTTTAAACGGCATTGACGAAGACACAACCTTTTTTGAACAGCTTGTGCTTTACACACTTTCCAGAAAGAACTAAACATATTGACAAATTTTTTTGTATATGATATAATTGAATAAATTGAATATAGTGGTGCAGTATTCTAGTCAATTTTCGTTGATACGAAGACGGGGGTAAAATACCGTTAAAGGGCATAGCGATGAAGTTTCTGGTGTCTGCTTGCTTTGCCAAAAGTGGGTGGATGCTGGGAGTAAAGGTGTATGGGAGCTAGGTAACGGCATACCGCAGCCAACCCCATTCACCGTGGAGGCCGGCAGATTTTATTTTTGTCGGTATAAACCTGCTATCAGGCGAAAGCTTGGTACAGAGTAGCCTGCCTTGAGTGAGCTCAGCGGATAATAGAACACGAAATTTCCGTTTGGCCAGACGCGATATTTCTATTGCTATTTGAAATTGGGTTTGCAAAAGAGGATAAGCTCAGCGAAAATTGCCAAGGAAAGCTTCTAGACTGATTTTATATTAGAGATTACGGTGTGGACTCAGTGGCAATTCGGTTATGCGGCAACGCATTCGGGGTCTTAAAAGGAAACTGCTTCTTCGGCGACGGGAAGTGTACACCGAGGGAAATCCTACCGAACCTAAGCCGCAAAGTTTATTTAATATAAACCACTATATTCATTTGTTTTACGCACGGACAGTGCGTATATTTTTTAAAAATTATGGAAGAACATCAACAAAATTTAACCAATGACAGTAAAGATGATCCCCCATCTAAACCAAAACAGCAAAAACGAAAAGAGGAGCATGTAAAAACAAAAAAACGGCCTCCGGAGTGGCTATTGTGGGGGGTAGGCGTGCTGTTTTTATCGTTCGGTTTGACTGTGGTTTTCAGTTTTTTAACCGAACTCGTAATAGATGAAAACAGCTCGGCCATATTATGCGTTGTTGTGCTGTTGGTGCTGCTGGTTTTAAATATCAGTTGCGACGTGCTTGCAAATGCCATTATTTCCTGCAAGCCGGAGGCGTTCCACGCCATGGCTTCCAATAAAATCAAAGGCGCCAAACGCGCGGTTACATTTTGCAGAAACTCAACCAAACTCGGCAGTATTTTTGCTGACGTGATAGGCGATATCTGCGGCATTGTGAGCGGTGCGGCGGGCGCGGCTCTTGCCGTGATTATAGCTGTATCCGGCGACAGCCTGGTAAAATTGGTTGCTTCCATACTCGTAAGCGCCATAATCGGCGCCCTTACAGTTGGCGGCAAGGCGATATTTAAGCATTTTGCCATAAAATACAACAAAAAAATCGTGTTTGCGTTTGCGCGTTTTACAACCTTTTTTAAAAAAGAGAAAGTCCGCAAATGAGATTAGATGTTTTTCTTGCAGAAAAATTCGGTTCAAGAACAAAAGCCGCCCGCGCCATAGAGCTTGGACTTGTGCGTGTAAACGGGAAAGTCGTCAATCCATCCTGCGAAGTGGATGGGAATGACGATTTTACCTTTTATGAGGCGGAAGAAAATTATGTTTCGCAGGGCGGCTTTAAACTTGCAAAGGCGCTCGCTGATTTCGGTTATAACGCAAAAGGAAAAATTTTTGCCGATATAGGCGCAAGTACGGGCGGATTTACCGATTGCCTTTTTCAAAACGGCGCAAAAAAAGTCTACTGTATAGACGTGGGCGAAAGCCAGCTGTCCGCCGAACTCAAAGATAAAAATATTGTTATATACGATAATTTCAACGCGCGCAATTTAACAAAAGATTTGTTTGCGGAGCCTCTCGACGGGGTTGTGATAGATGTCAGTTTTATATCGCTCACATATATCCTCGACAGGGTTGCAAGCATTTTAAACGACGGCACGTGCGTTATAGCTCTTGTTAAGCCACAATTTGAGTGCGAGGGGAGGCATATCGGGAAGAACGGTATAGTTAAAGACCCAAAAACCAGGGAATGGGTGCTGGAAAAAATATACAATTATGCCGTATCCTGCAACTTGGCGCCAAAAAAATTGACATGCGCCCCCGAAAGGAAGGGTAAAAACATAGAGTATTTGGTTTTATTGGAAAAGAACGGCGCACCGGAAAAATTATACGATATTAAAAAATCTGTAAAATTATAAATTTTACAGATTTTTTGTTTGCATATTTGTATAAATAGTATTATAATAATTGAGTATGAGAGCGGGAATATACTTTAATAAGAATTATCTTTCCGATAACCGCGAGAACGTCCAAAAAATAACCTCCAAACTTTTAAAGGGAGGGGCAGAATGTAAAACAGTAACCTGTTTTGAAGAATTAAACGGGTTAGACGTGCTGTTTGTTTTGGGCGGCGACGGCACAATTTTGATGATGGCGGCGGAATGTGCCGCGCGGGGCGTTAAAATTGTGGGCATAAATTACGGTCATATGGGTTTTCTTGCCGAGTTTGAGCCTGAAAAAGCCGAAGAGGTAGCCGAACTTGTACTTGGCGGAAATTACAATATCCAAAAGCGCAGTTTGCTTAAAATCCAAACCAAAAATAAAGTATGTTACGCTTTAAACGATTTGGTTGTCCAGCGCAACACCACGGGCGATAATTTTACCAACACCGTGAATATTCATGCCGAAATCGACGGCACAACAGTGGATAATTTTTCATCGGACGGTATAATAGTAAGCACGCCTACGGGCTCCACGGCGTATTCGCTTTCCGCGGGCGGTTCCGTTCTTTCCCCAGAACTCGATGCTTTTATTATGACCCCCATATGCCCGCACTCTCTGCACTCTCGGCCGATAGTTTTCGGCGGCAACTCAACTTTAAAACTTTGCCCCGTGAACGTTAAAACGCCACTTGTATTATCCGTTGACGGTAAAATAGTGGGGGAAGTTTTCCCGGACGAGGAAATTACCGTTTCAAAAGCGGACAGAACGGCAGAATTTATTACTTCCGCCGACAACAATTTTTTCAGTAAATTATTAATTAAACTTAATATTTGGAGTAAATAATGCAACGCACAATAAGACAGCAAAAAATACTTGAAATTATTGCAAGTAAGGAAATCGACACACAGGAAGAACTTTGCGAGGAACTCAATAAAGTAAACTTTAACGTAACGCAGGCAACAATCTCGCGGGACGTTAAAGATTTAAAACTTTACAAAGTTGCCGGAACGCAAAAAAAATACCGCTATGCAAGTCTTGATACATATGTTGACAGCGTAACGGACAGAATGACCAACCTGTTTAAAGGTTGCGTTTTAACATTGAATTATGCCAACAACCTGATAATAGTAAAAACAATGCGCGGCAACGGCGCAACCGTGGGCGTGTTTGTGGATTCTCTGCAAATCAGCGAAATAATAGGCAGCGTTGCGGGGGACGACACCCTTCTTATAGTGGTAGACACAAATGAACACACCCCCAAAGTTATAGAGTTGTTAAGAGAGTATCTGGTTTAAATGTTACATAGGCTTCACGTTAAAAACGTAGCGCTCATATCGGAAGCCGATATTGAGTTTGACCAAAGATTAAACGTTCTGTCCGGCGAAACGGGTTCGGGTAAATCGGTTATTTTGGAATCGATAAACTTTGTGCTTGGCAGTAAAGCGGATAAAACGATGATAAGGTTCGGCGAGCAGGAGGCAACGGTGCGCGCCGAATTTACGGTTGACGAAAATTGTGAAGCGGCGGAGCAACTCCGCGAATACGATATAGAAACGGACGGTAATATAATAATTTCCCGCAGGCTCACTGCCGACGGCAAAAGTTCCGTAAAAATCAACGGCAACTCGGTTACGGCGGCCATGCTTAAAGCCGTAACGCAGAGGCTGGTTGACGTCCACGGTCAGAGCGAACATTTTTTTCTGATGAACGAGGACAACCAACTTAAAGTTCTCGACGGAATATGCGGCCCCGAAATGCTGAAAATCAAAGTGGATTTGGCACGCTTTATTCTTGAAAGCAAGTTGCGCAAAAAACAGATTGAAGAACTCGGCGGCGATGAAAGCGAACGCGAGCGGAAACTCGATATGCTGGGTTTTCAAATAAACGAAATCGAAGCGGCAGAGCTGAAAGTCGGGGAATACGAAGAGCTTAAAGAAAAGCAGAATTTAATAGCAAATACCGAAAAAATATTCGGCGCACTGAACGCCGTTCATTCGCTTTTAAGCGATGACGGCGGGTGTATCGACGGCATTTCGTCTGCACAGCACTATATAAATTCAATCGGTTCGTTCAGTCGAGACTACGGCGAGCTTGCCCCGCGCCTGGAAAATTTATATGCGGAGATGTCCGATATATCCGAAACGGTTGCAGATTTGGCCGAAAATTTGACGTTTGACGAGGAAGAAGCCCGCGCTGTTGACGAAAGATTGGCTTTAATTAAGACATTAAGAAAAAAATACGGCGCAGACGAAGAAAAAATACTCGCCTTTTTGGATGAAGCCAAATTACAGTATGACGCAATTTATGACAGCGCGAACGCAATTGAAAAATACCAAAAAGAAATAGCCGGGTTTAAAAATCAAATTTACGACCTGTGCGTGCGCGCAACCGAACTCAGAAAAGCGGCGGCGGAAAAATTTTGTAAGGCGGTAACAGGAGAACTGCACACGCTGAACATAAAAGACGCCGTTTTCGAAGTAAAGTTCAACAGCTATGACAGGGAAAGCGCGGATTTGCAGTCGCCAAACGGTTCGGACAAAATATCTTTTATGTTTTCGGCAAACAAGGGAGAGCCGTTAAAGCCGTTGAATAAAGTTATTTCGGGCGGCGAGATGAGCAGATTTATGCTTGCCGTTAAAACCTGTCTTAAAAATATAAACGGCATATCAACCTATATTTTCGATGAAATAGACGCGGGCATAAGCGGCTATACGGCAAAGACGGTTGCCGAAAAGTTTTTAACCATTTCGCAGAGCGCGCAAATAATTGCCGTTTCCCATCTTCCGCAGATATGCGCGGCAAGCACGGCGCAGTTTTTGATTTTTAAAGAGGAATCGGGAGGTAAGACGCTTACAAAAGTAAAACGGCTCACCGATGAGGAAAAAATTGCCGAAATCGTGCGGCTTACGGGCAATGTAAATTCTGCGGCGGCCACCGAACACGCCAAGGAGCTTATCAACCAATTTAAAAAACTTTAAAATTCTGCCGGCAGGTGTTCCCGCCGGTTTTTTGTATAAATGGGCTTTAAACTGTACAAAATACTTTTATGTTTTACCGAAAGAAATTTTTTAGGCTCATTTGCATTATTTTGGTTGTAGTGGCTGTTACGCTTGCAATACCGTCTACGGCGGCAAGTGCGAGCGAAGATTATTTATATCTCGGCGGATTTCCCGCAGGTTTTATGCTAAATACAAAAACCGTGGAAGTAATAGGAATGTGCGACGTTGTAACAGAAGGCGGCGTGCGTTCGCCCGCGCGGGAGGCAGGCATTAAAACAGGCGATATAATAGATAAAATAAACGGCAAGGAAATAGACGCCTCAACCGATATCAACAATATATTGGCTAACGAATATAAAAAATACGAGGTAGATATCATAAGGGGCGGCGAAAGTTTAAAAGTAGAAGTAGACCCTGCAAAGGATATGTCCTCCGGCAATAAAAAACTCGGCGTTTTGGTTAAGGACAGCATAAACGGCATAGGTACGGTAACTTATATAGACGGCCTCCATAAAAAGTTTGCGTCACTCGGCCATCCTGTGAGCGACACTGCAAATCACGTTATAGAAATCAACGGCGGCACGGTTTTCGGCAGTTTGATTTACGACGTGAAGAAAGGTGTGAGGGGAACGCCGGGAGAGTTGCGCGGGGCATTTGAAAACGGCGTGGTAATAGGAAATGCCAAGGTCAATTGCCCGTGCGGAGTGTTCGGCGATTTGAACGAAAAATTCGATTATTCGGGGTTGTTGAGAATAACAAAGGCAAGCATGGACGAGGTGCAGATCGGCACGGCCTATATTTATACCACTATATACGGAAAATCGGCTGAAAAATATAAAATATCCATTATCAAAGTAGACAAAGGAAATAAAGAAAACAGAAATTTTGTTATTAAAATAGACGATGAAAAACTAATTGCGGCAACGGGCGGAATAGTGCAAGGCATGAGCGGCAGTCCCATTGTCCAAAACGGCAAATTGATAGGTGCGGTTACTCATGTTTACTCTATAATAAGGATACCGGCGATGGCAATTGAACATGTTTAACGCAAAAATACATAACGGAGGGTATAAAAGGTTAATTTTCGCTGAAAAAAAAGAAATCCGGTAAAAATCGGATTTCTTTTAATTTGTTTTGTTGTGCTAACCGTCGTTTTTTTCGGGCAAAAATTTCCAATACCTGACGGGCATATAGCCTTTCATCTGTTTTTCGTGCGGGCGTTCCTTTATGTTTACCGCCTTGTAATATTTTTTCCATAGCGTCTGGAAAACTTTTTCATATTCCGAAAGATATATTTCTGCTTCGCCCGCGTAGCTAATCACCCAGTTGTGCCCGTCGTAAATACCCGCAATTTTCCTGCGCACGTCGTGTATAACAAATCTTTCGTTTTTGAACCTTGCCGCAAAATGCGGCATAAGCAAATCGGTAATATCATTATCGGGAGAGTAAGGGGCGTAAAAGGCGCCGCTACCGCACTCCATAAACCTCAAAAATCCGCTTATCTTGTGTATTTCGTTGGTAACTTTATGTTTCAGCTCGTTAAAAACAATTACTTCGGGCAGGTTATACGCCTTGTCTATCGGCGATTTTTGCCCTATCAGTTTTTTGATATACTCAAAGGCAATTTGCTCCTTTAAGTTGTCCCGACTTCGCAAAACCATTAAAATATCGTCCGTTGCCGAACGGTCGTATTCTGCAATTTTCCGCTGTACCCGCCCGCATTTTTCATAGTCCGTTTCAACCCGCACCACCTCGCTGTCAAAGCCCATTTGCACGTTTTCGTCAGAGGTAATCACACATTCCCGCTCTCCGTACGCGTTGAATACTGCGGTAAAAAAACCATACGAGCCGCCGTCCGTTATAAAAATCTTCATATTTCACCGGTTAAAACCGAGAGCGCGGTGGAGGAGTCCGAAAACATGGAAAGCTGCGTTTGCTGTTCGCGCGCACCGTCAATCATGAGCGCGGTCTTTATTTGCGCGGGACTGTCCGAACCGTAAAATTTACCCTTGCAGGTTATAAAATGTTTTGCTCTCTTTAATACTATGCGCATTTTTGAAAGATTATCAAAGTCCAATTTGCCGAATTTTCTCGCTTCGCATATCTTATACGCGCCCTTGGCGCCTATGCCCGGCACGCGTAAAAGCATGGCGAGAGGAGCCGTGTTCACTTCAACGGGGAAGTATTGCATATTTTTTAAGGCCCAGGCACACTTGGGGTCATAGTCGAGTGAAAGATTTTCCTCTTCGCCGCATATCTCGGCGACGTCAAAACCGTAAAACCGTATAAGCCAGTCGGCCTGGTACAGTCTGTGTTCCCGCAAGAGCCCCGCACCCACGGCAGGGAGTTTTGCGGACTTTACAACGGGAATATAGGAGGAGTAGTAAACTCTTTTTAAATCCATGCCCCTGTACAGTGCTTCGGTCAGTTTTAAAATCTGCCCGTCGCTCTCCGGCGACGCGCCAATAATCATTTGCGTGGTTTGCCCTGCGGGTATAACTTTATTTTTGCGGACTTTGTTTATCCGGTCGTAGTCCAAAGCCTCTTTAAGCCCGCGCATGGGCAAAAGCAGGCTCTGTTTGCTCTTTTGCGGCGCCAACAATTTTAACGATTTTTCGCTGGGCAACTCTATATTGTAGCTCATTCTGTCTGCCAGCCGCGCCGCTTTCATCATCAATGCGCTGTCGGCATGCGGTATGCCTTTGAGGTGGATATATCCGTTAAAATTATAAGTTTTGCGCAGTTTTAAAACCGTTTCGCACAGCAACTCCATGGTTTTATCGGGCGAATCAAACACCGTGGAGGACAAAAATAAACCTTCTATGTAGTTCCGCTTGTAAAAATTTATCGTGAGTTCGCAAATCTCGTCAGGCGTAAGCCTTGCCCGCGGCACGTCGGCGCTGCGGCGGTTCGGGCAGTACTCGCAGTCGTACAGACATTCGTTGCTCATCAATATTTTTAAAAGGGATATGCACCTGCCGTCGGGTGTAAAGGAGTGGCAAATTCCCCCGAAGGAGGCGTTTCCAAGTCCGCCGGGCGTGTTTGCCCGCTTTGAACCGGAGGAGGAACAGCTCACGTCGTATTTGGCGCTCTCTGTTAAAATTTCAAGTTTTTTCTCGTCAATCATGGTTTGTCCACCGCGGCGTTCCCGCCGCAATATTATAAAGTGCAAATTTCCGCCGGGAAAAAGGAGAACGGCTTTCACGGCGGAATTTCCTTGTTATGCTTACATTCTGCCGTAATTACCCGAAAGACAGTATGTAAACATTTGTTTATATTAATATAATAGCCCATTTTGTTTGTTCTGTCAACGGTTTTTTATAAATTTTTAATACGTTGACTAAAATTTTGTTTTGTGCTACACTTATTATGAAATTTTACGTATATTTCACAATTATACAAATAATTTTTCCGCAAAGCGGTTTATTATAAAGTAAAGTTAAAGGAGATTAAAATGGCAATTAAAGTCATTACACTTTGTGGAAGTACAAAATTCAAAGAAGATTTTGAAAGAGTAAATAGAGAATTAACCTTGGCCGGGAACATAGTAATATCGGTAGGATGCTTCGGGCATAGCGGAGATGTTTTTTCTGACGAGCAGAAAGAAATGCTTGACGAGATACATAAAAGAAAAATAGACCTTTCCGACGCTATTTATGTAATAAATAAAAATGGCTATATAGGCACAAGCACGGCAAACGAAATTGAGTATGCAAAAGCTCACGGCAAGGAAGTGATATTTATGGAGGGCAAGCAATGAAAATCCGCTGAGATTGCAAAAAGAATTAAAGCTGTTTATGCGGGCTTGAAAAAAATGTTAAGGAGAAATTTATGAAAGTTTTAATAGTCGACGACGAAGAGATGATAAGAAACGTATTAAAGGAATACGTTGAATTTGAAGGCGGAGAAGCGTACGAGGCCGCGGACGGCATGCAGGCGGTTAAAATGTGCAGGGAAGCCGATTTCGATATAATTTTGATGGACGTTATGTTGCCGCGGCTGGACGGCTTTTCGGCAGTAAAGGAGATAAAAAAATCCAAAAACATACCCGTTATAATGCTCTCGGCGCGCGGTGAGGAGTACGATAAACTGTTCGGTTTTGAAATAGGCGCCGACGACTATGTAACAAAGCCGTTTTCGCCGAAAGAAGTTATGGCGCGCATACACGCCGTATTAAAGCGTTATGGCGAAGAAAGCCAGAACGACGTTGTAACTTTTGAGGGGCTCACCATCGACATGGCGGGCAGGAACGTGTATGTTGACGGCGAAAAAGCCGAACTTACGCCAAAGGAATATGAAATTTTATTTTACTTTGTAAAAAATAAGGGAATAGCTTTAACAAGAGAAAAATTACTTATGGACGTGTGGGGTTTTGATTTTTACGGCGACGACAGAACGGTTGACACGCACATAAAAATGTTGCGTTCCAACTTAAAGCAATACCGTAAATTCATTGTTACCCTGCGCGGTTTGGGATATAAATTTGAAGTCTGAAAAAACCGTAAAAAAACTTAAACTCAAAAGCGTAAACAACGTAATGTTTGCCTACTTTTGCATTTTGAGCGCGCTTATTCTTGTGCTTGTGGATGTGGTGTTTTTTATAATCGTGTCGACGTCGCTTGGGAATCAGGCGCGCAACAGGGTGGTAACCGTTGGCAACGAGGCTGTTAAAATATTGGAACACACTCCGCAAGGTGAGTTGCTCGATTCGCTTTTTTTGCGCTATCGCGAGGAAGGTATAATATCCTACATATTTTCCGCCGACGGTAACGTTTTGCATCCGCTCGGTGTGGAAGTTTCCGCTTCGAGGATAGAGGAGGCTCTAAGTTACGCGTCAAAACTTTCAAACGGCGCGGACGCCGCCTATAATTCGGGCGGGTTTATGAACTTTTGCACAAACGTGAACGTGGACGGAGGGGAAGGCGTTTTACTTGTTTCGTGTTCGCTCGGCATAGTGAGGGATACGGTAACCAGCCTACAAATATATCTGCTTTTGATAAGCGGAATAGTTTTGGTTTTGGCATTCGTTATAGCCTATTCCATTTCCCAAAAACTTACGCGTGGGTTAAAATCACTTTCCGATTCGGCCGTAAAACTTGCAAAGGGCGACTATTCGGTTAAATTTGTAAATGTCGACTACAAGGAGGTTGCCCAACTTTCCGATACCTTGAACGAAATGCGCGACGAGGTAAAAAAGAGCGGCGATTTCCAGCGCGAAATTCTTGCAAACGTTACGCACGACCTCAAAACTCCACTCACAATGATAAAGGCATACGCTTCCATGGTAAAGGAAATTTCGGGCGACAATCCCGAAAAGCGCGATAAGCATTTGCAGGTGATTATAGACGAGGCGGATAGACTGACCGGGCTTGTAAACGACGTTTTGTCCGTATCCAAAGTGAGCTCCAATTTGGGCGATCTTAACATAAAAGTATTCAATTTAACCGAATTTTTATATGGAATCATAGGCAAGTTCGGCTATTTGCAGGAGAGCGGCTATAACCTCATGCTCGATATAGATCCCGACAGATATACCCGTGCCGACGAAGAAAAAATCGGACAGGTTATCTACAACCTGATGGGCAATGCGGTAAATTATACGGGTGAGGATAAAACGGTATATATAAGTCTTAAAACAAGCATGGACGGGCAGCGCCTAAAACTCTCCATAAGGGATACGGGCAAGGGTATACCACAAAACGAACTACCCAACATTTGGGAAAGGTACTACCGTTTGGAAAAGGAGCATGTCCGTCCCGTAAAGGGCACGGGGCTCGGCTTAAATATAGTAAAAGTTATACTGCAAAGCCATTCGTTTGATTTTGGGGTGGATAGCGAGGTCGGTAAGGGCTCAACCTTTTGGGTAGATTTCCCGTGCGTGCCTTCAACCCCGCCCTCGCAGTAAAAACGCCGGGTCTGCGTATTTATTGACACGGTTAAACAAGTATGTTATAATCAAGTGGAAGGAGGGAATAGTTATGTTAGTAAATTTGCTTGACGGATCCGAAGCATCAACCGAGGGGCTTTGGGGACTTGGCATAGTTCTGGTTGTCGCAATCTGCGTTGTGTCAATCCTCATCGCTGTGGTTTCGGTGGTTGCATTTGTTCTGCGCATTAAAATTTTCTTTAATTATTGGGTAACAAACCGCCAAAAAACCGAGGGCGGATACAACGGCTGTACCGCTGCCACAACGCTTTTGCAAAATCTCGGTTACAGCGATATTCAAGTGAAAAAAGCGGGATTTTTCCGCGCGCTGTTTTTCAGCAACCACTACAATCCCAACAAAAAAACAGTCTATCTCCGCGCCTCGACGTATTATGGCAACCATTTGACGGCGGTAGGTCTTGCGCTTCAAAAGGTGGGGCTTGTAATTCAGGATAAGCGGAACAGCGCCGCGTTTAAGGCGCGCTGGCGCTTGCAAAAATTTGCAATTTTCGGCCCCATTGTGTTTATTCCCATAGTGCTTGTGGGCGTTATAATGGATTTTGTTGCATGCTCTATGTCGGGCACCGATTTTACGGGCATGTATATGCTTATAATGTCGGTTATCGGGTTTGTCTACTTTATCGCTTCGTTTATATTGTCGTTCCTTGTAATCAAAGTGGAGGGCAAGGCCAACCAAGAAACGCTGGAAATTATAAAGGAATACGATTTTTTAACGCCATATGAACAAGAGTTGGTTGCAAAAGTTTTTTCCACCTACCGGGCGGCATATATCTGCGATTTCCTTGTAAACATTTTGGAACTTATCAGGTTCATACTCAAAATCATGTTGAATGTCGTTGCGTTGATGCTAAAAAACAACAACGGAAAATAATTTTATAAAGTAAAAGAGGGAGTGCCCGTACGGGTACTCCCTCTTTTAGATATGGGGAAATAGGTTTAAACTTAAAAGGATTATTCAATGTCAATAAAATTGTTGCCTTTCAATTGTTTGGGCGCCGACTTGGGAACGGTTAAAGTGAGCATGCCGTTGTCAAACTTTGCCTTAATATCCTCACGCGTGATATCCGTGCCTACATAGTAGCTTCTCGAAGTGCTTTCGGAAATTTCCCTGCGCAAGTATTTTTTGTCGTTTTCTTCCTTTTTTTGCTTTTCGGCGTTTACCGTAAGATATCCGTTTTCGAGTGATACTTTTATCTCGTTCTTGGCATAGCCGGGCAATTCCATATCAAGCTCGTAGCTTGTTTCCGTTTCCTTGATATCCGTTCTCAAATCCTTGCTCTCGTCAAAGAACATGGGTTTAAAAAAGTCGTCAAAAGCGTCAAAAAGATCGTAATCGTTACGTCTGGGTTGTAAATAATGTTTCATAGTTAAAATCTCCTTAAATTATAGAATTTATAACTTTGGGGAGGCTGCGGTGGTACATTGAAAGCCTGTGCCGTGTTCGTGTTGCCGCGAAGTACGGTATGTCTTCCACTCGACGCCTACCGTCTTCCTTTGTTCACTTTATTTATACCGCAATTTTGCGCTTTTAAACCTTGTTTTAAAAATTTTTTTTAAATTGTTTCCTTAAAATCCGCCGCCGAATATTATTGACATTTTCGCCGTATTTTTGATATATTTTAACTATGCTCAACCAATTTTCAAGGACACAACAGTTATTGGGAGAGGAGGCAATGCAAAAACTTGCTTCATCTCGCGTTGCGGTATTCGGCATAGGCGGAGTGGGCGGCTATGCCGTGGAAGCTCTCGCGCGGGCGGGAGTGGGCGCACTTGACCTTATAGACAACGACAAGGTGAGCCTAACCAACATAAACCGCCAAATTTTGGCGACGTTGCGGACCGTAGACTGTTACAAGGTGGACGTTGCCGCAGAGCGTATTGCGGATATAAATCCCGAATGTGCGGTTAAAACATATAAAACGTTTTTTACTCCGTCCACAGAGGGCGAATTTGATTTTGGCTTATACGACTATGTTGTGGACGCCATTGACACCGTTTCGGGCAAACTCGCAATAATAAAAAAAGCAAAGGCGGCGGAGGTGCCCGTAATAAGTTGCATGGGCGCAGGCAACAAACTCAATCCCGCCGCGTTTCAGGTTGCGGATATTTACAAAACTTCCGTTTGCCCACTGGCAAAAACCATGCGCAGGGAGTTGCGGAAGATGGGTATAGACAGCTTAAAAGTTGTTTATTCCACGGAAGAGCCCATATCTTCCCGCGGCGGCGAGGAAATAAAGAACGGAACGCGCTTATCTTGCGGCAGTGTTCCGTTTGTGCCGGGCGCGGCGGGGCTTATAATTGCCGCAGAAGTAGTAAAGGATTTAATTTCACTGTAATTTGATGTTACAAAGTTGATTTTATGCGCGTTTCCGCGGTTTTGCGGTTTTTGTGCGTGTGGTTTTCGGTACGGACTTTTTTACGTCCGTATTTTTTATGCTCGCTTTTAAGGCTTCCATAAGATCTATAATTTTTCCCGGTTTTTCTTCTTTTGGCTTTTCAACCGTTTTGCCTGCAATCTTGCTCTCTATTAAATCCCGCAGTTTTTCCTGAAATTCGTCCTTGTACTTTTCCGGCTCAAAATCTTCCTCCATATCCCCTATAAGTTTTTCCGCCATCGCAAGTTCGGCTTCCGAAATTTTGGGCTTTTCGTATGCGATGGGAATTTCTTTTATATCGTCTTGATAGAGTAGGGTTTGGATAAGCATACAGTCCTCGCGCGGGATAATCACAAGCAATTTTTCGGAATTTCCCAATACGGTGCGGCCGAGTGCGGCGCGTTTGGCTTTTAACATTGCCTGCCGCAAAAGCTCCAACGCCTTGCCGCCGCCCTTTTGCGGAACAACATGGTAGGCCCTGTCATAGTAGACGGGACTTATTTTATCGAGGGCGGTAAAGCTCAATATGGTTATCGTTTTGTCCTTTTCGGTTTTTATTTTTTCTATTTCCTCATCGGTTATCATAACATATTGGTCTTTTGCGTATTGAAATCCGCGCACAATATCCTTTGCCTCAACTTCTTTTCCGCAGTGCCCGCAAACTTTTTTATAGCGGATTCTTTCGCCGTCCTTTTTATGAAGTTGGTTAAAACTTATGTCGTTATCCTGCGTGGCGGTGTATAGATTTATCGGTATATAAACCAAACCGAACGCAATAGCGCTCTTTTGAACTACGGCCATATAATTTCCTCCGTTTAAAGTTATTGCCTGTATTGCCCTTTTTAATCTGTATTATAAAAACGTCCGCCGTTCACATACTAACCGTATGGCAGATAAATTGCAAAAATACAACTCAAAACGTAACTTTAACATAACGGGCGAACCGCAGGGTAAGCCCGTCCGTTCCAACCAGGAGAGTTTGAGATTTTCCGTCCAGCATCATGCGGCGCGCGCAGACCACTATGATTTGCGTCTTGAATTTAACGGCGTGGCTTTAAGCTGGGCAATACCCAAGGGCCCATCCTACTGCACGGCGGATAAGCGGCTTGCAATGAGGGTGGAGGACCACCCCGTAGACTATATGGATTTTGAGGGAACCATTCCTAAGGGCGAATACGGCGGCGGTACGGTTATGCTGTGGGACGAAGGCGTTTGGATTCCCCGCCTCAATCCGCGGGAAGGCTTAAAGAGCGGCTCTTTAAAATTTCACCTCGACGGTGAACGGCTTAAAGGCGACTGGGCGCTCGTAAAAATAAAAAACGCGCAAGACAGTTCCTCCGAGCCGTGGCTGTTGATTAAGGAAAAGGACGGGTATGACAAAAAGACGGCGGGCATAAGCCGCTTTACGCGCGGCGTGCGCTCGCATAAAACCATGAGCGAAATTTCACGGGAGGGCAGTGTAAATCCGTTCAAAAGCGTGCAGGTAATGTTGGCAAAACTTACCGACGAGCTTCCCCGCGGCGGGTGGATATACGAATTAAAGTACGACGGCTACCGCGTTGTTGCTTTTTCCGAAAGCGGCAAAACGTCGCTCATTTCACGCAACGGAAACAAGTGTCCCGCGGCGTTTGCGCCCGTTGCCGCGGCCTTAACCAAAATGTTGCGGGGTAGACCTGCCGTTCTGGACGGCGAAATGGTGGTTGCCTCAAAAAACGGCGTTCCCGATTTCGGGGCGTTGCAAAGGCTGATAAAAACCGGCGGCGAGGGGCTGAATTACGTTGTTTTCGACCTCCTCGCCCTCGATGGCGAAGACTTGCGCGACTTGCCGCTTACAGAGCGCAAGAACAAACTGAAAAATCTTGTAAAAAACGCGCCGCCGATAATCTCATATAGTGAACATACCTGTAAAATGGGCAAAACGATGCTTGAAACGCTTAAAAAGCAAGGCATGGAGGGAATAGTTGCAAAGAAAAAAGACTCCGCGTACACCGGCGGCAAAAACGGCGATTGGCAAAAGTTTAAATTCAGGAATGACGAAGAATTTGTTATAGGCGGATATACCCTTTCTCAAAACGGCGACCTGCGAGCAATCCTTGTGGGACTATATGAGGATGGAAAGTTAAAATTTGCAGGTTGCGCTGGAACGGGTTTTAACGCCCAATCCCGCCGCGAATTAATGCAAAAATTCATAAAAATTCCCCGCAAAACTCCGCCCTTTGCCCAAATTCCGCAGGAATACAAGAGGGGCGCAGAGTGGGTAAGGCCAATCTACGCCGCGCAAATACATTATGCCGAAATAACATCGTCGGGCGTTTTAAGGCAGGCGAGTTTTAAGGGGTTGAGAAAGGATAAACCCACGCTTGAAATCACCCGCGAACAGCCCAAACAAAGAACGGACAGTAAGGACAATACGGAAATACTCGGCGTAAAAATAACCAACCCACAAAAGATTATGTTTACGGATCCCGAAGTAACAAAGGAAGAGCTTGCAAAGTACTATGCGGCAGTCGCCCCTAAAATGTTGCCCTATTTAAAGGATAGATTTTTAAGCCTTGTTTGCTGTCCGTCGGGCATAGACGGCGAAAAGTTTTTCCGCAGGCATTTTGATGCGGAATTTGCGGGGATAAAACACGCAACGGCAAAAGACGGCAAGTATTTTTATATTTCGGGCGAACGCGCAATCGTATTTTTATCGCAATACAACGCCGTGGAGTTCCATGTTTGGGGCAGTAAAAAATCAACGCCGCTTCGCCCCGATATTATGGTTTTTGACCTCGACCCCGACGAATCGCTTGACGTTAAGCAGGCGAGAAGGGGAGCAAGGGATTTAAAAACCGTTCTGGAAGAGCTCGGTTTAAAATCCTTTTTAAAGACGAGCGGCGGCAAGGGCTATCACGTGGTTGTGCCCTTTAAAACGGGCGTAGACGGCAGTGCGTTCCGCGATTTTTCCAAACGCGTTGTCGAGCTGTTGGTAAATAAATATCCGCACAGGTATACCGCAACCATGTCCAAAAAAGAGAGGACGGGCAAAATTTTTATAGATTGGCAGCGCAACACCGCGGGCGCTACAAGCGTTGCTCCGTACAGCGTTAGGGCGCGGTCGGGTGCCGCCGTGTCAATGCCCGTCGCTTGGGAGGAACTTTCAAAAACAACTCCTGCTGGAATAAATATTCGCACGGCTTTAAAACGCCTCAACAAAGACCCCTGGGCAGATTTTTTCACCGTTAAATCAACCCAGCGTCTCACTTTTAAAAAAGACGCGCTATAAACTTATGGGTGAATTATCATAACAAGTGCAACGGGTAAGGGTAAAAAAGTAGTTCATATAAATCAACTGTGTTAGAATAAGATT
>CANREJ010000008.1 GCA_947629665.1 uncultured Clostridia bacterium | reverse complement strand
ACAAAACTCATTTTATAATCCTTTATTGAACCGTCTTTAAAAGTTACTTTATAATTAAATTTCATACTCATTGCCCTCGCCTTTGCTTTGAAATCCCTATTATCGACTTATCGATATTATAAAATTGATTTGTCAATTTGTCAATTGCTAAATCGATTTTTATGCTAAAATTTTTTTATGGTTAGTGTTTTTGCACAAAATTTAAAATATTTGAGGAACGAAAAAGGCTTTACCCAATCACAACTTGCAGAAATATTACACTACACACAAAGTAATATTTGTGAATGGGAAAAAGGAACAGTAGAACCCAAAGCTTCCGCTTTAATTACACTTGCAAATTACTTTGAAGTATCAATAGAATATCTTCTTGGGCTTGAAGATGACTTCGGCGGGAGTGTTGGCCAAAAAGAAGCTCCCCAGTTTACTGCCGAGGAGCGGGAATTATTGGAAGATTATCGGGAGCTTTCCGCGCCCGGCAAACAACTTGTTAAAACTACAGTTAAAACGCTGTTGGACGGCTCATCGGCAAAAAGTACTTCAAAGAAATTTGTGTAAAAATAATTGTGAGGTACAGTTATGCACAATTATGGAGAAGCGTTAAGGTATCAAAGAGACATTGCCGGTTTATCTTTAACTGATTTAAGTAAACAAGTTGGAACTTCCTCGCAGAACCTTGGTAGGTGGGAGCGGGGTGAGGTTTTGCCTAATATTGATTTTTGTGTTAAGTTGGCAGAATTTTATAATATTTCTTTAAATGAACTGTTAGGTCTTGGTGGAATTTCTACGATGCAAAATGTTCCCCAGCTTACTGCCGAGGAGCGAAAATTATTGGAAGATTACCGGGAGCTTTCCGCGCCCGGAAAGCAACTTGTTAAAACTACTGTTAAAACGCTGTTAGACGGCTCATCGGCAAAAAGTACTTTAAAGAAATCTGCAAACTAATCACTTTTTACGCCTAAAAAGTGATTAAGATTAAATATTAATTTTAATATAAAATAACTCCCGTATCAAATACAAAGGAGTTATTTTTATATGAAAACAAAGGAGCTGCTTAAACGCCTGGAAATGATTTCCGTTGAAATCACAGCACTATACGCCGAAGTTGCCGGCGAGCTGCCCGATTTACGGGTGGTTGTAGA
This sequence comes from uncultured Clostridia bacterium, assembly GCA_947629665.1. Taxonomy (GTDB): domain Bacteria; phylum Bacillota; class Clostridia; order Christensenellales; family Borkfalkiaceae; genus Coproplasma. The sequence continues at coordinate 49,729 of CANREJ010000008.1, read as the reverse complement.
CAACACGCGCATGGGCGTTAATTCAGAACTAAAAAAAATGCCGGGAATCGCGTAATACAATTTCCGGGCATAAACGAGGAGGTGGAGAAACAAGACAATACATTTGCGCTGAAATCATCTTTTTATTTTACTAAAAAGGAGATTTCAAAAATGCCCGAAGAATTTCAGAAAATCATTACTATTGAGCTACCAATATACGTAAGGAAAAAGCCCAACGGCGTTTATGAGGCACGATTCCGCGCTCATGGCTACAATATTTGTGTATCGTCCAAGGACTATAACAAGTTAAAATTTAAATTTTTGTCAGAACTCACAAAATATACGCAACAACCTGTCCGGGAACCCACGAAGGAGATCCGTCCGCTTTTTATTGAAGTGTGCAAGCGCTGGCTTGAATTAAAGCGCCCGGAAATAAAGCCCAACACATACGGTTATTACGTGCAGTTATTCGGCGCGAATATTTATCCGGCTTTTATAGGCCGACATATAGACGAACTCAAACAATCTGATGTGCAGGCGCTTATAAATTCCTACGTGGAGCAAGGCAAGTACAGGACGGCAACGAAGATCTACCAAACACTTGCCGCCGTGTTTGAATTTGCAGTGGGAGAGGAGATAATAGAACGTTCTCCAATGCGGCGTATAAAGCCGCCTAAATACGAGGAGAAAACGGGAATCGCCTTGACCATTGCCGAGGAGCGGGAGTTTGTCGGACTCCTGACAGCAAGCAAATGCGACGAGAACATTAAAAACGCGCTTTTGTTTTTGCTGTACACCGGGGCGCGGCGCTCAGAGCTTGCCGCGGCGCGTATCGAGGGCGATTTTATTTCGGTGATATGCGCAAAGACCCGCAAAGGGTTCAGGGAGAGGCGGCGGCTCATACCCATAACGCCCATGTTGGCGCGGTGGTTGCCGGGCATGGACATTGCCAAACTTAATGCCGTTCGCCCGGACGCGCTCACCCAGGCAATGAAACGGCTTATGCCGGTGCACCACCTGCACGAGCTTCGGCACACATTTATTACGCGGTGCCAGGAGTGCGGCGTTCCGCGCGAGGTGGTCTCGGTGTGGGCGGGTCATGCCGCCGACAACACCCAGACGAGCAACGTTTATACGCACTTTTCACCGGAGTACATGCTAAAAGAGGCGCAAAAGGTTATATATAACCTTTGAGCGGCGGTTTAGTCCCCAAAAAGTCCCCAAAATTGCATGAAAAAAGCGCCGTTAATCGTTCAAATTCTTCCCAAAATGAACGAAAAACAGCGCTTTTGGCTGGGGCGAAGTGATTCGAACACCCGAATGACGGAGTCAGAGTCCGTTGCCTTACCGCTTGGCGACGCCCCAATAATTTTTAATTACTCAACCATTATATAGTCATTTCACAAAAAAAACAAGCGATTTTAACGGTTATTTAAAAAATTAGCAAAAACCCGCTTGCCCCCAATCGGCTTTAACCATTTACATATAATATACATCAATCCACGCCCGTAATTTGCACTCCGCTATAATATGGGGTGGGGATCGTCAGTTTATGCCGTATATGGAATCCACAACGATTTCCGCAAGCGCGTCCTCGCTCTCGGCGCAGTCCTCCGCAAGCCATGCCATGGAGACGTTGAACAACATTCCCGCATAGAGATAGGGAGTGTACACGTTCTTTTCGGGATATTCCTCGCTGAACATTTCCGCAAAATTTTTGTTTAAAAAGTCCAGATATATATATTCCAGCCTCGCCCGCCGCATAAGTTTAAAGGGCTCCATGTTCTCCTTAAACCTCTTGAAGACGTTTTTAACCAGCATAACGTAATCCTCGCGGCACCGCGGATAGTATCTCTGCTCAAACATAAAATCCTGCTTGCTACGGTTCATGTAATAGATCAAAACGTCCTCTTTTCTCTTGAAATAGCGGTAAAAAGTGGCCCTGCCCACGCCCGCCTTGTTGGTGATATCCGTTACGCTTATTTTTTCGTAGTCGTATTCGCCCATCAGTTTAAACAGCGCCTGCACTATGTAAAACCGAGTATATTCTTCCTGCGTGTATTCCACGAAACAAAACCCCCGTTTGTGTATCATTTGGGACAACACTTTGCCCGAAGGTGTTTAACCGCCCTTTTTTTGCTAAATACAGGGGACTGACCTTTGAGCAAAAGATAATTATAAAAACGGTTATATCGCTGTGCTTTTCGTCGGCGCTTGCCTGCGGAAAATTCGCAATCGGGCTGTTTTCCGACTACGGGTTGTGCGTGATAGCCGTTTACACGCTTGCCCTTCTTGCGGCAAAATTGCAGTGCGTGCTGGGCGCAAAGGCGGGCGGCGCGGGCTTCAAACGGCGCAACGCGCTCGTTTCGGCGTTTTTGCTTTTGAGCAGTGCGGTGTACATAGGATTTATGTGCGCCGCACTGTTTATCCCGCGGGAAAAGGCGGAGCGCGGACTGTTTTACGTTTTGATGCTGGCGTTCATATCCTTCTGTGAACTTGGGTTTGCCCTGGCGGGGATATTCCGCACAAAAAACAGAGGACACTTTTACCGCGATATAAAAATTATAAATTTTTGCATGGCGCTCATTGCCATATTGACCACGCAGACGGCCATTCTGGACTTTATGGGCACGGAAAACACCTCGACCTACAACGCCTGCACGGGCATAGGGATAGGCGTTTTTATAGCCCTGTGTGCCGTTTTTATATCTGTTGCGCCCAAACTTTCGGTTGTCGGCAGGGAGAAAAATTCCTTTGTGCTTGCGGACGCGGGCAAAAATAAACTTGTGCGCGTCGGCGGGTTGGAGCTGGTGCTTTGCAAGAGTTTTGTGTATGGCTCCTACGTTTACAGCGCAGCATTTTCAAACGGCAGGCTGAACGGGGAAATAGTGCGGACGCCCTCGCTCTGGAAGAGAATGAACGTTGTATTTAAAGTGCTGTGCTGTATCCTTTCGGAAATACTTGTGTTTGTCTGGCTGGCGGGCAGGGCGGCGCTGTTTGTGCGGGCGGCGAACCTACCCGGCCGCCTTGAAAAAATTTTAAAGGAGAACGGCTTTGAACCCTGTGGTGCGCAGACGCCGTAAAAAACGCAATATATGTTGCGTTTTTTGGCTTTTCAATTGCTGGGAAGATATTTTAAAAAAATTTAAGGGCTGCCGCTATAAAAGCGGCAGCCCACGGATTTTACGTCGGTTTTTGCGCGGTTGTTATGTTTTATGCGCTCAATCCTTGTACTCTATTTTTATATCGCCTATATAGCACGAGTTGCCCGTGATGATGCTGGTTGTGCCTGTATGCTGTATGCAGATGTCGCCGAAAGTGTTTGCGGTGATATCGGCTTCGAGCGAAACGGATGCGGGCAGGTGCAATGTTTCCTCTTTAAGGGGCGCGCCGCTGTTGTTCGTGGTTACGGTTGCGTGCAGTTTGGTGCCGCCGTCCGTAGTCCAGATGTGAATGGTGGATTCCGAAAGGAAGGCGATATTTTCTATTTTTTGGCTTATGGGTTTATTGTTGTGGTCCTTGTATTGCAGGAGCAGAGCGTAGCAGGAATTTCCCGAAGCCCTCACTATTCTCAAACCGTAACCCGTTTCGGATTCTATATCGTATTTAATCATAAAATCCATATATTGGGGAGCCGAACCGAAGCCCTGGCCCTCTTTGCCGGGTGCGGCTTTTACGGTGAGGTCCATATCTCCCGTCGAGGAGTTAAGGGTGCTGTACGCTATTCTTGCGCCTCTTACAAGTTGCGCTATGCCCGTGTAGCCCGAAAAACCTCCGTATGTGCCCGTGCCGTAGTCCCAAACGGTGGTATTATTGTTGGCCGACCAGTTTGCGTTGCCTACGCACGCGTAATCCATGCATACTTCGGTGCTGTCGAGAGGGATATAGCCCTCCGCCGCCGTGTCTGCGGGTTTGTGGCTGTCCAGCGTCCAGAAGCCTTTTTTAACTTGCAGCTGGTTGGCTACCGACATTGTGGAAAGGTCGGGATGGATAACCTTTAAATCCTCTATACCCTCTGCCGAAACGGGAGTGGGGGAAATAACCGTTACAGGCTCGCCGTATTCACAGCGGATATGCTTGGGATATATGGTTGCCTTTAAGTACATGCCCGCAAAACCTTTGTTTAAGGTTATGGTTTTTAAAGGAGTGTCGCTTCTGCCTACAAACACCTCTATGGGGTTGGCGCCGCTTGAATCTTCGCACAGCGACCAAACTATTTTGGAGTTATCCGCCCTGTTGCCCTCTATATTGATATCGTATGCAAGCGTGGCGGTGCCGTCGGCGTTCTGCGTGATTGTGGGCGTGCCGCTGATAGTGGGCGCGGCGAGCATGCTCGGCTTGGCCACTACGGATATGCACGCAACCAATCCCGAAGCGTCCTTGCCCGTTACTATCACGGTGGGCGTTTCGTCGGTGTCGTTTATGCACTTCAATGATACGGTGTTATCGGCGTTCTTCACTATGCTTACATACTTTTCGTCGCCCTCTTTAACCGACCAGGTGATATTTCTGGCGTATTCGTCGGATGTGCCCAGATGCGAACCCGTGAGTTCCACGCCGGGGGTTATGGTGTCCTGTGCCGTTCCCGCTTCGAGTACGGCCTCGGTTGAGTAGGAAACTTGCGGTCCCCACCAGCCCTGTATGGTTTCTTTTGAGGTGTATGCAAAGAGTTTAGTGGGAATATCGGCCGCTTCAAGCCCTTCTATTTCGGCTTTCTGCCCAAGGGGGTCCCAGTCGTCGGTTCCTCTGACAAGATTATAAACATTGTATACGGTTTTACCGTCTGCCGTGGAAAGTTTATATGCCTTTAAAACTTCCGTGCCCGTTATATCTACCGAAACGTCGGGCTGTCTGCCGTAGTTGGTTATTTGGGTGGGCTCGCCGTTTATTGTTACGTTGGACTTATACGCCCTGTAAGTCGGGGATAAATTTTCCGCCCAGGCAAGGTCAACGGGAACTGTGAGATTGTGGGTAAAGCGCACGTCGACGAGCGCAAAATATCCGTCTCCCGTGAGGTTGCAAAGGTCCTGCCTTACGCGTGTGCCTTCGTTATAGCTTATGGGCGTTATTTTAACGTCGCAGTCAAGCAGCGCAACTCCGCTTACGGAGCCGAACGGCTTGTGGCTGTAAAATTCCAAATCGCACTTATAGTATACCGCGTTGCCGTTCAGGGAGTCGCCCGTGCTTTCAAAGTGGCAGTTATTGTAAACGGCGCGTCTGCCGCCTATAAAGGGCGAAAGATTGAGCCTGCTTATAAAATTGCAATTTTCGGCATAGAGCTTGTCGCCGTTCCACATTGCCACCTGCGCCTGTGTTATGCTGTCCGTCCTCTTTTGCACGTTGAGGGTGGGGTCGAGGGGATAAACGAGGTCTATGTTGCAGTATTCGCCGAAAGTTACGTTTTTGAGCGTCAGCCCGTTGCCCGACATGTTGAACATTGTCCAGTTGCCGCCGTCGTAACCGTAGTTATGGCCGTAGTTGCCCGCTATAACAACGTTTTGCGCGTAGTCCGTAAGTCCCGTAATGTGCAGGTTTGCGCAGGATTTTGTTATACCGAAGGCGGTAGAGGTGGACTCGGACGCGGGGTCGTGAATCCAATAGGTGTAGGGTGCGAGCCAAATGTTCATCGGGTCGCTTTCCGTGCCGTCCGTTGCGGCTTCCAGCGCGGCGTTAAAGGTATTGAACACGTTTTCGAGCGCGCTTACCTTTTCGTCGGAGAGCCTGCCGTCAACGTAGAAGTTTTTGCTGTCTATCGTAACGGTGGTCTCTTTGCCCTCAAAACCGTAGGTAAAGGAGGAGCCGTCTGCCGCCAGCGTAACGGGATATTGTCCCGCAACGGCCTCGTGCGTGAATTTGGCGTATACGGGCGTATCTGCATTTATGGCTTCGCTGAATGAAAATTCCGTTTGCAGGGCGGAATCCTTATACCAGCCGTCAAATACGTACCCTTTCTTTTCGGGTTGCCAGCTCACTGCCTGTCCTCCTTCCGTTACTTTTTCTGTTTTAAGCGTTTCCGAACCGTCGTAATAAGTAACGGTGAATTGTTTTGCTATGGGATTGAATTTTGCAAAAACGTTGGTATTTTCATTGATGGGCGTATTGAAATCGAACTTTACGCCGAACGCCCCGTCCTTATACCAATCGTCAAATTCAAAGTTGGTTTTTTGCGGGGTCCAGCGGACTGCCTTTTCTCCCGCGGTTACAGTTTCGGTTTTAAGCGTCTGTGAACCGTCGTAATAAGTAACGGTGTACTCCGGCGGTTCTTCGGGTGTGGTTTGCGGGTTACATGCCGCCGCAAACACCGAAAAACTCATCAGGGCTGCCACAACAACGCCTAACCATTTCAATTTTCTCATACTTTTCTTCCTTATCGTTATTTCCCGCAGACGGAGGAAAAAGCGCAAACCGACAAATCCGCAATTCCCGCCCGCATGCAAGTTATTTACATTATAGCGGGGGGGGGCGTTTGTCAAGAACTTGCCAAAAAATTTATAATAATTACCAAAAAATTATAAATATTAACAAAATTTTATAAAAATGGAAAAAGAATGAGAAAAACCGTAATTTCGGGCCGTGAAAATTTTTCACGCTCAAAAAATATATTATTCACTATGCGCATAAAAATATTGACAGCAAAAAAAGTTAGTGATATGATATTAGGCGGCTTTACAGGAGGCCCTTATGTTAAACACTATACCCGATAAAAAACCCAACAAAGTAGTATCCGGAATCAAGTATTGGGGCATGCTCAACCTTGGCGTGTTATTGCTTTCCATAAGCATGTTTTTGTTCAACGAGCCAAACCACTTTACGCTCGGCGGAATGGGCGGCCTTTCCATCGTCCTCGCAAAATATATAACCCCGCAGGTGTCCTGGCTTACCCAGCCCGTGTTGCTTGCCATACTGAACGGCTTTTTGCTGGTTTTGGGACTCATATTTTTGGGCAAGGGGCTTACAATTTTAACAATTTACTGTTCCATTGCATATTCTCTGGAAGTGTGGCTGTTCAGCCTTATCCCCGTAAAACTGCCGCTCACAGACCAGCCCTTTTTGGAGCTTGTGTACGCGGTTATGTTATCGGGCGCGGCTCACGCGATAGTGTTCAACTGCCACGCCTCCACGGGCGGCACCGATATAATTGCACTCATTATCAAGAAGTTTTCCAAAATGAACATTGCGCCCGCATTGCTTGCCGCAGACTTCTTGATAGCCTGCCTGGCGTTTTTCACCTTTGACGTGCGCACGGGGCTTTTTTCGGTGCTGGGCATATTCGCCAAATCCTTCGTTATAGACGGCGTTATAGAAAATCTTGCAAAAACAAAATACGTTACCATAATAACTGTTAACCCGCAGATAGTTTCGGAAGTGATAATAGATTATATCCACCGCGGCTACACCAAATACAAGGCGGAAGGCGGCTACACGGGCGAGGAGCGCACCATAATCATAACCGTTTGCCGCCGCGCTCAGGCAGCCCGCTTAAAGGCCAAACTGCACGAGGTTGACCCCACGGCGTTCACTATTATAACCGACGCCAACGAGATACTCGGCAAGGGCTTTTCGGAGAGAATGTAGCCTAAACAACATACATAGCCAAAATCATGGGCCGCACGGCCGTAAAATATATTTATAAGGTGGGTGTAATGACAACAAAACAGGAAAAACGCAGCAAAATAATGAAGCAGGTACTTTATTGGGCGGTGCTGAACGCGGGCATTTTCAGTATGTCGCTGGGGGTATATCTGTTCGAGGCGCCCAACGAGTTCGTTATGGGCGGGATAAGCGGCGTGTCCATTTTGCTTTCGCACTACATCACCCCGCATGTGCCCTTTTTGACGCAACCCGTCATTCTCGCCATTTTTAACGTATTCCTGCTGTTGATAGGCTTTATATTTTTGGGCAGGGGCGTAACCTTCAAAACCATATTCTGCTCGCTTGTATACTCCTTCGAGGTGTGGATTTTAAGCTATCTGTTCCCCATAAAAGCTCCACTCACCGACCAGCGGCTTCTGGAAGCGGTGTATTCCGTGCTGTTGATAGGCCTGGGCTGCGCCATTATGTTCCACTGCGGGGCGTCGTCCGGCGGAAGCGATATAATTGCGCTTATAGTCAAAAAATACACCAACCTGAACATAGGCAACGCCGTTATAATAAGCGACCTGGCTGTTTCCTGCCTGGCGTTTTTCTTTGGCGCGGAGTCGGGGCTCTTGTCCATTTTGGGCTTGCTTTTGAGGGCGTTCGTGGTTGACGGAATCATCGAAAACATTGCAAAAACCAAATACGTAACCATAATAACCGACAATCCCGACGTCGTTTCCAAAATTATTATAGAGGATATAAACCGCGGCTTTACAAAATACAAGGCGGAGGGCGGCTACACGGGCAAGGAGCGCACCGTTATAATAACCGTTTGCCGCCGCGCGCAGGCCGTATTTTTAAAGACAAAACTGCACGAAGTAGACCCCACGGCGTTCACAATCATAACGGACGCCAACGAGATATTGGGCAAGGGCTTTTCGGTGCCTTTGGAGGAATCGGTGCGCAAAACCAAAAGGAAGGGCGGGCGCAAACAGCCCGACGAATCTTCGCCCGCCGCGGAAAATTTGCCTGCGGATAAGGAAGCGGAGGCGCCCGGCGTTACCCCAACGGAAGAATAAACAAAACATAAAAAACAGCAAAGAGCCGCGCAAAGTTGCGCGGCTCTCATAATATTTTTTTACTTTACAAGTTCAACTGCGGCCTTTGTTTTGGCTTTGATTTCTTCGGGAGTGCCGCTCATCATCCAGCTTCCGCCGCAGGCGATAATTTTATCGTATGCGAGGTATTCGAGAATATTGCTCTCGTTTATGCCGCCCGTGGGCATAATTTTAAGGTAGGGAAAGGCGGCGCAGATGGCCTTTATGGTTTTAAGTCCGCCGTAGTTGGAAGCGGGGAAGAATTTAAGTGTGGTAAGCCCCTTTGCAATCGCCGCCATTGCCTCGGTGGGCGTTACTATGCCGGGGAGATAGAGCATGTTATGTTCGGCACAGCAGTCGGCAACTTCCTCCGAAAAGCCGGGGGACACAATGAATTTGGAGCCTGCGGCAATAGCCTTTTCGCACTGTTCGCGGTTGATAACCGTGCCCGCGCCCACAAGCATATCGGGATATTTTTCAACGGTGAGCTTGATTGCGTCCGCGGCGCAGGGCGTACGGAAGGTTATTTCCGCGCAGGGCAGACCGCCCTCAACCAGCGCCTGCATCTTGGGCAGGGTCTCTTCAATGGAGTTCAACACCACAACGGGTACTATTTTGGTCTTTTTGATTTGTTCTATAAGCTGTTCGTGAGCCATAATTTTTCCTCCTTAAAAGGGTTTATTTATTTGACCTTAAATATTATATCACAGCCTGCAAGCGTTTGCAATAGCAAAAAATAAAAGTATTCTAATATTTGTCCGCATTAATTTTTTTGCCGTTTTTAATTTTATTGTTGATATTTTCGGTTGGGCATGCTATAATACTTATGCGACGCCAATTTAATATAAATTTTTTGCCAAAAGTGCATATTTCATGTGTAGAGAAAACATAAAGATAATGGTAGTCATACTTGTTTCGAACTGTTTTCTCTACATGAAAGAGTTTGTTGGCGTCGCAACCAAGGAACGGTATACTACGGGCGCCGTTCCCAATGGGCGGCGCCCTTAATTTTGCGCCGCGTGCGGTTTTATTGTTGATATTTTAAAATAACCGTGGTATAATACTAATGCGACCTTATTAAAAATCAACCTCTGTTTTCTTCCCCGGCGGGGGAGTCTGTTTTTTGCATTGATTGATTATATTTCCGTAATACAAATCACAGAATATTGGTAGAAATACCTGTTCCGGGCTGATTTGTTTTCACGGAAATAAAGAGGTTTTAATGGGGTCGCAACCGGGGAACGGTATTCTACGGACGCCGTTCCTTAAAATAAAGGGGGCGGCGCTTCTTATGTGCGAAAATGAAAAAGTATGTTCTTGCTTCGGGCACTTCGACGTTGAAATAACCCGCGAGCTGGAAGAGCGGACAAGTGAGGAAATAGACAGGGCGATTGCGGACGGTTTCCGTACCTTTCTGTTTGGCGGCAGAAGCGATTTTGACTCGCTTGTGTATGACCTGGTATCAAAAAAGCGGGCGGAATTGCCGGAACTTGGAATAAAGAGGGTATTTTGTTTTCCGCTTGAAAAACATCTGCGAAAACCGCCCGTCTGGTTCGAGAAAAAGGAATATGAAAGCATTGAGTGCCCCATGAAAGAATTTGATTGGTGGTACACTTCCATATATTACCGCAACTGCGCCATGATAGCCCAAAGCGATTTGGTGTTGTTTTATGTGAAGGAGAGTGAGAACAGCGGGGCGTACAAAGCCTACGAATATGCCGTAAAATCGCATAAAAACTTTATTAATTTTGCACCCGGCGGAGTTAAAAAAAACCATAAACCTCTGTCGGCACGTTCCTTCCCGGAACGTTTTTAAGATTTTGGATTACTTTCCGCAAAGTGTACACAGCGGTGCAGGTTTATATCTGCGCCGCTGTGGTTTATATGTAGGATTTGCAACAGTTTGGGCGGGATTTCAAAATCTATAATAAAAAGTTATTTATTACAAAACGCGGCAAGGGTGTTGCAATTTGGGGGACGGTGTGCTATAATGTTAATGCTACACATCTAAATACACCCCCAAAAACCGCAACTATACATAATTTCGGCTTTAAACGGGAAGAATCGGAAAAGGAAACATCGGTAACGGCGTTCCCTTATTTCTGTACGATATTTCCGATTCTTTCAACCGTGCCGCACACTTTTTCAACCGTGCCACGCTGTCGGGTGTATATTGTATTCGATGTGTAGCAACTGTAAGGGGGGCTTTTACAGGTGCCGCTCCTTACGGATGCGGCACTTTTTTATTTGCCGCAAAAAAAGGAGGCAGATAATGAAAAAGAAAATTTTGGCTCTGTTGCTTTTAGGCATGCTGGCCTTGACCGCCCTGTCCGCTTGCGAAATTTTCGGCGGAAGTTTCGGCGGCGGCAATTCCGGCGAACACACCCACTCGTTCGGCGAATGGGAATTGGTTGAGGCGCCCGACTGCGAAAACGAGGGCAGTGAACAGCGCAGTTGCGAATGCGGACAAATGGAAACGCGGGTTGTGGCCGCCCTGGGGCACGATTGGGACGAATGGGAGACGGTCGAGGCCGCCACCTGCGAGACGGACGGTCTAAACAGGCGCAAATGCCTTAAATGCACAAAGACCGAAACAAAAAAGGTTGACGCCCTGGGGCACGATTGGGATAACGGGGTTATCACTTCCCCACCCGACTGCGAACATGCGGGCGAAAAGCTGTTTACCTGCAACAGGAACAGCGCGCACACCAAGACGGAGACGGTGCCCGCAACGGGGCACAGCTACCAAACGTGGGTAACCCAAACGGAGGCCACATGCACGTCTGCGGGAATGCGCTATGCCGTTTGTACGGTCTGCCGTGAGCGCACAGAACAGGTGATTCCCGCATTGGGGCACAGCACCGTTACCCAGCCTGCCGTGGAGGCCACATGCACGTCGCCGGGCAAAACAAAGGGGAGCTATTGCAGCCGCTGTAACACTGTTTTTGAACAGCAGACGGAAATAAAAGCTCTCGGCCACGACTACAAAAACGGCGTGTGCGCACGTTGCGGCGAAGAAAAGTTTACCGAAAATTTGCAATTTGCCGAAAACGGTTCGGCATATACGCTCACGGGCATAGGCAGTGCAACGGAAAAAGAAATCAATATCCCCAAGACCCATTTGGGCAAGCCCGTTACAAAAATAGCGGCTCACGCCTTTGCAAATTCTTCCGTTACGGGCGTAAAAGTGCCCGACAGCGTAACGGAGATTGAAAACGGCGCATTCACGGATTGCGGGTCGCTCAAAAGCATAAACCTGCCGTTTGTGGGCAACAAGGGCTATTCCTCGTCCACAACGCCATCGGAACAATCGCTCTTCGGGTATATCTTCGGTTCGGCCGCGTATTCGGGCGGCGTTAGCATAACCCAGAAATTCAAGCAGCAATCTTCGGGGGAGAGGACTTTCTATATCCCGTCGGGGCTTACTTCGGTAACAATCCGCGGCGGAGCCGTTTTATACGGGGCGATGATGAACTGTTCGCGCGTAACCGAACTTGTTATAGGCGAGGGCGTGAGCTATATGGGGCAATACGCCTTTGCGTACATGAGGAATTTGGAAAGATTGGAGTACCGCGCGCGTGAAGTGAGCATACAGAATCCGGACTACAACTATATTTTTGCATATGCGGGCACAAACGGAAGCGGCATAGACTGCGTTATAGGCAAGGAAGTAAAGTCAATTCCCTCCTACCTGTTTGTGCCGCACGCCATGATAGACGATGACTATACCGTAAATATGACTACCGTAACTTTTGAGCCGGAGGGCAACCTCACAAGCGTGGGAAGGTTTGCGTTCAACTACATCACCTCGCTCACGCGCGTGAATATAAGCGACATTGAAAGCTGGTGCAAAATATCCTTTGCGGAGGAGGAATCCAATCCAATTTATTACGCCAAAAAGCTGTATATAAACGGAAATGAGGCAACCACCCTCACAATTCCGGACAGCGTGCAGACCATACACGACTTTGCCTTTGTGAACCTGCGCTCCGCAAAAACGCTGAATATCGGCAAGGGAGTAACAAAGATTGGCAAGGAGGCGTTTGCCTTTATGCGCGAGGTGGAAACGTTGAACTTCAACGCCGAGTCCTGCGCAAATTTCGGGTCGTCGGACTATGTGTTTGAGGGAATGGGAACCAACGGCACGGGAGTTAAAATGACCGTGGGCGCAAGCGCAACCAGGTTACCCGCCTTTATGTTTAACTTCTCTACGGTGTACGATAGTTACAAGCCGAATCTTGTGAGCGTTGCGTTTGCTTCGGGAAGCCAATGCCGCACGATAGGCAGGCTGGCGTTTTCGGGCGTTTCCGCCCTCACGAGTGTGGACTTCAACGGTCTCACGGGCTGGAAAGCCAACAACAAAACGCTTAACGCGGGCGATCTGGCGGACAAGAGCATAGCCGCAAAATATTTAAAGGCCACCTACAACGGCACAAACAACTGCCAGTGGGAGTGGACCAGATAATTTAAAAAACCTTTAACCGTGCGTTACCCGCGGCGTTTTTGCCGCGGGTAACGTATTTTCATAAAAAGTTATATTTATTACAAAACGCGGCGATATAATAATATAATAATAAAAAGTTGCAATATGCGGGCGTTATGTGATATACTTGGCGTATAAAAATACATCTGCAAAAATTTCAGGAGCGTTGCCGTATGATAAAAGTATCCCATAGAGTTGCTTCCATTGCCCCCAGCATGACGCTTGCCATATCCGCAAAGGCCAACGAGCTTAAAGCCGCGGGCGTGCGGGTTATAAACTTCGGCGTGGGCGAACCCGATTTCAACACCCCCGCGCACATAATAGCCGCCGCAAAGGACGCAATGGACAAGGGCTACACCAAATACGTTGCCGCCGCTGGGCTGCCCGCCCTCAAAAAATCCATCTGCAAAAAGCTCAAAGAGGAAAACGGTTTGACCTACGAGCCCTCGCAGATAATAGTTTCAAACGGCGCAAAACACTCCATTTTCAACGCGTTGTTCGCAACGATAGACGAGGGCGACGAAGTTATAATTCCCTCGCCCTATTGGCTTACCTATCCCGAAGTGGTTAAAAGCTGCGGCGGCGTGCCCGTGTACATAAAGACCACCCGCGAAGGCGGTTATAAAATGACGGCGGAGCAGTTGGAGGCGGCCGTAACCCCCAATACAAAGATGCTCATTTTAAACACCCCCGCAAATCCCACGGGCTCCGTATATGTGCAGGAAGAGATAGAAAAAATAGCGCGCGTATGCGTTAAACACAATATTCTGGTACTTTCGGACGAGGTCTACGAAAAACTTATCTACGGGGGCGAAAAGCACTATTCAATAGCCGCCGTTTCCCCCGAAATGAAGGAGCTTACCATTGTGGTGAACGGCGTTTCCAAGTCCTACGCCATGACCGGTTGGAGGCTGGGGTATCTGGCATGTTCCCCCGTGATTGCAAAGGCGATAGCTTCCTTCCAGAGCCATTCCACCTCAAACGTGAACACGATGACCCAATACGCGGCGATAGCCGCGCTGGAAGGCGACCCCAAGCCCACGGAAGAGATGATAGCGGCCTTCGGCGACCGCCGCAAAAAGATGCTTAAAATACTCGACGGCTTTAAACCGCTCGGTCTGGACTACGTAAAGCCCGACGGCGCGTTTTACGTTATGCTGGTTGTGGACAAGCTGTTCGGCAAGAGCTACAACGGCAAAAAAATAACGGGCAGTATGGACGTGGCAGACCTTCTTTTGACCGAAAAGCAGGTTGCGGTAACCCCCGGCGTATGCTTCGGGGACGACGAGGCGATACGCCTTTCGTATGCGCTGGCGTTTGAGGACATAGAGGCGGGGCTGCAAAAAATAGCCGAATTTGCCGCAGAAGTAAAATAGGCAGCGTTAAAATATTAATTTTTATAAAATTTTATAATAAAGCCTTGAAATTCCCGGCGATAACTGTTAAAATATAGGCAGACGGTAAGTATAATACTTATATGGAGGATTTCAATGATTAAAATTATCTACGGACCCAAAGGCACCGGCAAAACGAAGCAACTCATAGACGTTGCCAACAGCAACGCTCTCGACGCAAAGGGGCTCAGCGTATTTATCACCGATAACAAGAGATGTATGTACGATTTGCACCGCAGCGTGCGCTTTATAGACGTTGCCGACTACCAGGTTGCCGGCGAGGAAGCGCTTTGCGGCTTTGTTAAGGGCGTTGCGGCCTGCAACAGCGACCACGAATATATTTACGTGGACGGCGTTTCGCGCATCACAGGCAAGCCCGTAGGGGAACTCGCGGGCATATTTTACATGCTGGATAAAGTTGCGGGCGAAAACGATATAACCATTTATATTACGTGCAGTTGCGAAGAGGCGGAACTTCCCGATTTCGTTAAAAAGTATCTGTAAACAACAATTTTACGGCGGCACGGTTTACCGTGCCGCCTTTTTCAACCCACATGTACCCATTTTTTGCATAATTTTTAAGAGGTATATAAATGAAATTTGTTAGCACGCGCGGCGGCGAAAAGGTTTCGGGCGCACTCGCAATAGTAAAGGGACTTGCCGAAAACGGCGGGCTGTACGTGCCCGAAAAGTTCCCCAAGGTCTCCGCGGAGGAGCTTTCAGGCATGCTCTCCATGAGCTATCCCGAAAGGGCGGCCGCCGTAATCCGTAAATATCTGGATGAGTACGACGGCGCGGAACTTCTGTCCGCATGCGAAAAGGCGTATGCCAAGTTCGAGGGCGACCCCGCGCCGCTTGTGCGGCTGGACGACGGCGTGTATATGCTGGAACTTTGGCACGGACCCACCTGCGCCTTCAAGGACATGGCGCTCACCGTTTTGCCATATCTTTTGCGCAAGGGTTGCGACCTCTGCGGCATAAAGGAGCAAATTTTAATACTCGTAGCCACTTCGGGCGACACGGGCAAGGCGGCGCTGGAAGGCTTCAAGGACGCCGAAGGCATAAAAATAATGGTATTTTACCCCAACGAAGGCGTATCCAAAATGCAAAAATTGCAGATGTGCACGCAGGAGGGGGACAATGTAGGCGTGGTTGCCGTGCGCGGTAACTTCGACGACTGCCAATCGGCGGTAAAGGAAATTTTTTCAAGCGCGGAGTGTGCCGCGGAACTCAAAAAATACAACACGGTGCTCTCTTCGGCAAACTCCATAAACTTCGGCAGGCTCGTGCCGCAGATAGCCTATTATTTTTCGGCGTATCTCGACCTGGTTTCGGGCGGGCAGATAGAGATGGGGCAGGAGATAGATTTCACCGTGCCCACGGGCAACTTCGGCAATATCCTTGCGGGATACTACGCAAAGCGCATGGGTCTGCCCGTGCGCAGACTGCACTGCGCCAGCAATTTAAACAACGTGCTGACCGATTTTTTAAACACGGGCGTCTACGATATCCGCCGCGAATTTTATAAAACCACGTCCCCCTCGATGGACATTTTAGTCTCCTCCAATTTGGAGCGGTTGCTGTTTGAAGTGAGCGGCAGGAACGCCGCGCTGACCGCGCAGAGAATGGAGAGCCTTAAAAAGGAGCAACACTACACTATAACTCCTGCCGAACTTGCCCAAATACAGTCCGTTTTCGACGGCGGCTTTGCAAGCGAGGAAACGTCGGTGGAGGCCATGTACGAAGTGTTCGAGGACGTGGGCTACACCATGGACACGCACACGGGCTGCGCAATGAAGGTGGCGCTGGATTGGTTTGAAAAGAATAAAAAGGACAAGACCGACATGGTAATAGTGTCCACGGCAAATCCCTATAAATTCCCGCAGGACGTACTGTACGCCGTTACGGGCAACGACGTAAAGGACAGCTTCAAGGGCATAAAACGCCTGCACGCCGCCACGGCGATGGCTGTACCCAAAAACCTTATTGCTCTACGGGACAAGCCCGTAAGGTTTTCCAAAGTTGTGGAGAAGAAAAAGGTGTTTGATGAAATTATTGAATTTGTAAAATAATTTGTAAAATAAATAGGTGTGGGGTTGTGCGCGTGTTAGCCCCACACCTTTTTTCGGCTTCCGCCAAGCGGATTATAAGCGTCGCATAACATTGTCGCGCTTACGTTTTGCTAGGGTCATGTACTTCTGTGTACACTCCCCGTCGCAAAGCCGCACGCTCCTCGTTCTGCTCGCTTCTAACCGCTTGCAGACTTCGTAATAGCAAAGTTCACAAAAATCTCGGCAAGCCGTGCCTGCGATTTTTCGTGAGTTTGAGGGCTACTCGTCCCTCTGCCCGCGATTTATAAAGGCGCACATATAATATAATCGCGGGCATTCACCCCGCCGAGGCGCAGGTATGCGCAAATTGGGGCTTGCGGCGCAGGGAAACCCTGCTTGCAACGTTTATTATTTTAAAAAATTAACGCGCCTTGCATAACTCGCTTCTAACCGCTTGTAGACTTCGTAATAGCAAGATACTTTGTAATTACGGCTCCCGCAATAAAGAAACCCGGATGCAGAGCCTCTCTGCTTGAATTGCGGAAAAGCAAGTCAAGAACTAACGCAATTAAGATACCCGGATGCAACGTAACGTTGCCGCAATTAAGAAACCCGGCCGCAGAGCCTCTCTGCTTGAATTGTGGTAAAGCAAATCAAGAACTACCGCAATTAAGAAACCCAGGTCAAGCGTTACGCTTGCAAGAAACTTGGAAGTGCTTAAAAAATCTTTGCTTTTTTTAAAGCAGTATGTTATTATTAAATTGAAGTAATTTTGGATTGTAATAAAATGGACGAAAAAAAGACGCTCTATTCGGCTATCCAGCCCACAAATAATCTCACCATAGGCAACTATGCTGGCGCCATAAGCAATTGGCTGAAACTACAAGACGACTATAACTGTTACTTTGCCATTGCCGACATGCACGCCATAACCGTGCGCCAGACCCCCGCCGAGCTGAGGCAAAAAACTCTTGCAACGCTCGCGCTGTATATCGCATGCGGCGTGGACCCCCAAAAGTGTTGCCTGTATATCCAGTCGCACGTGCCCGCGCACGCCGAACTCTGCTGGGTTTTGAACACCTTTACCTACGTTGGCGAGATGGAGCGCATGACTCAATTTAAGGACAAGTCCGCCCGCCACGCCGAAAACGTGAATATGGGGCTGATGGACTATCCCGTTTTAATGGCGGCGGATATACTTTTGTACAGGGCGCAGTATGTGCCCGTGGGCGAGGACCAGCGCCAGCACCTTGAAATAGCGCGGGATATAGCCCAGCGTTTCAACAATATCTATTCCCCCACGTTCACCGTGCCGGAGGGGCTGTTTTTAAAGGTGGGCGCAAAGATAAACGACTTGCAGGACCCCGCAAAAAAGATGTCGAAATCTGCGGAAAATCCCAACGGTTCCATATTTTTAAACGACGGCAAGGACGCGGTTATACGCAAATTCAAGCGCGCCGTAACCGACAGCGGGGCGGAGGTGAAATACGACCCCGTGAACAAGCCCGGTGTGTCCAATTTGCTGAGTATATATTCGATTTTTGCCAAAAAGAGCATAGAGGAAGCCGAGGCGGAGTTTGCGGGAATGGGCTACGGCGAGTTTAAACTTGCCGTGGGCGAAACGGTTGCCGACAGCCTTGCGCCCATACAGGCGGAGCAGGCAAAATTGCTTGCCGACGTCCAATATCTCAATACAGTCCTTAAAAACGGCGCGGAAACAGCCGCGCGCACGGCGGCCAAAACGCTTTACAAAGTGCATAAAAAAATAGGCTTTTACCAAATATAAGGGAGAGTTATGTTCGGCTATATTTCCCCCGATACGCCCTACTTGTTCAAAAAGGACGAAACGCTGTATAAGGCGGTGTATTGCGGGCTTTGCAAAAGCATAGGCAAGGGTTGCGGGCAGTGCGCGCGCACGGCGCTCACCTACGATATGGCGTTCGTGTCGGCGCTCGTTCATAATATCCGCGGCGAGGACGTAAAAATAGAGAAGAAGAGGTGCATAATACACCCCATACGCCGCCGTCCCGTGGCCGCGCCCGACGGTTTGACAATAACTTTGGGTTGCGCCAACACCGCGCTGGCATACTTTAAGCTGTGCGACGACAAGCGCGACGGCGAAAAGCGTGCGTTTTTAAGGCATTTTTACAGGCGCGGCTTTAAAAAGGCAAAAAAACTGCACCCGCGCGTTGTGGAGATAATAGAAGAGCAAACCAATTTGCAGGCCGCCCTGGAAGAGCGCGGCTGTGCGGTCATAGACGAGGCGTGCGAGCCCACCGCCGTGATGATGAGGGAACTTTCGCGCTATGCGCTGGAAGGATACGCGTCGCCCTCAACCGACGAGCTGTTTTACGCGCTTGGCAAGTGGGTATATATAATTGACGCCATAGACGACTTTGAAAAGGACGTAAAAAAGGGCAGGTACAACGTAATACTCAACACGTTCGGGCAAAATGACAGAAAAACGATGCTTGCCGAACATGGTGAAGAGCTTAAATTTGTGCTGAATAACCTGTTTGCCGACATGCGCGAGGCGCTGTGCGGAATAAAATTCAACTTCAACCGCGATTTGACGGACAATATAATTCTCCGCGGAATTCCCCTTAAATCCAGACAGGTTTTCAGCGGAAGCGAAGGGAAAGGAGTTCACGATGAACAAAAAAAATCTTGAAATTTTGGGGCTCGAAGAGGGAGCGACGGCGGAACAGATAAAAACCGCCTACGAGTCGCTCCGCGCAAAATATCTCGAAGAGCGTTTTTCGGACGGCGAAAAGGGCAACAACGCCGCGAAAATGCTCACAAAAATAGAAACGGCGTACAACGAACTTACCGAGGAACTCAACGAGAGCGCCTGCTCGGAGGACGGCGGCGCCACCTTCAAAAAGGTGGAGGACTTGCTTAAATCGGGCGATATTTCGGGCGCGCAACACGTGTTGGACAGCTTTAACGAGCGTCCCGCGCAGTGGCACTACTTGCAGAGCGTCGTTTTCTACCGCAAAAATTGGATAAACGAGAGCAAAAAACAGCTTGAAATAGCAATACAGCTCGACCCTTCCAACGATAAATACAAGGAAACATACCGTAAACTCAACGAGCGCATAAATTCGGGCAACGGCCAGAACGCCGCAGGCCCGGACGGGCAAAATTACCAGAGCCAATACCGCGGGCAGGATATGAACACCACCGGGCCGCAGGACCAGATGGGCGGTGGTTTTTGTGCAAACTGCATAGATTGTTGCTACACTTATCTCTGCCTGAGCTGTTTGTGCGACTCCTGTTGCCGTTAAATGGGCAAACAAAAGTACTCCAAATCGTTTGAAATAGCCCTCTCCGCCATATCCTGCGCCGTGGCGGTGCTTTCGCTGTCCATGGGCGTGTTCGCGGGCGGTTATTTTTTGGGGCTGTGGTATTTGATTGCCGTGCTGGCGCTGATGGTGCCCCTTGCAAAGCAGTTCTATTGGGGCGGCTTTTTGGCGTATCTCGGCACGTGCATACTCACCGTCGTTTTGGGCGCGGCGGCAAGGTTCTGGGATCTGTTGCCCTTTATAATGTTTTTCGGGCTGCACCCGCTTGCAAACGCGCTGCAAATCCGCTTTAAAATAAACCGCTGGCTGGCTTACGCAATAAAGGCGGTGTGGTTTATAGGCACGCTGTTTGCGGGATATTTTATGATTTTGTACGGGTTTATAGGCGGCGGCGTTACCTCCTCCGCGCTCTATCAAAACATAAAAAACTACATATATATCATAATTCCCGCGGCGGGCGCGGTTGCGTTTTTGGTTTACGACTATTTGATATTCAAGTGCCAGATAATGGTGAACTACCTAATTTACAGGATAAGAAAATGAACGTGGAAAAAAACGGGCTGTATGAGGGCGAGGCGGAGGCCTTGGGCAGCAACGGCGAAGGAATAATCAAATACGGGGGCACAACGGCGTTTGTGCCCTTTTGTATCACGGGCGAAAGGGTGCGCTTCAAGGTTTTAAAGACGGCGGAAAACGGCAAAATCGCCTACGGTAAGGTTGAGGAGATTTTAACGCCCTCCCTTAACAGGGTGGAGCCCGTTTGCCCGCTGTTTAAAACGTGCGGCGGGTGCGACTTACAGCACATGGATTACGGCGCCCAGCTCGACTTTAAAAGGACGCTCGTCGAAAACGCCTTAAAGAAGTTGGGCGGCATATATGTCCGTGCGGAAAGCGTTGTGCCCAGCGACATGCAACTGCGCTACCGCAATAAACTCGCCCTGCCCATAGGCGTAAACTCCGCGGGCGAAACCGTCTTGGGATTCTATGCCAGAAGAAGCCACAGAATAGTGCCCGCAGAGGACTGTTTTATACAGTGCGAATGGATAAAAAACTTAATACATTCCGTTAAAACCTACGCAAAGGAGTGCGGTTTACGGGGCTACGACGAGGTTGCCGGAACGGGCGAATTGAGGCAGATAGCCGTGCGGGAAATAGGCGGCAAATTTATAATCGCCCTGGTTGTAACGAGGGCAGTGGACGTAAAAGTTTTGCTCCGCGAGCTGGGCAAATATTTTAAGGATTTTACCCTGCTAATCAACCTGAACAACTCCCGCTCCAACGTGATTTTTTCCAAAGAGTGGCGGCTGTGCTACGGCGACGGCTATTTGGAGGCCGAGGAGTGCGGCATAGTCTACCGGGCGGGCGCGGAAACTTTTGTGCAGGTGAATGACGGCATGCGCACAAAACTGTATAGCCGCGTTTTGGCTGAGGCGGGGCAAGGCGTTACCGCCGTGGACCTGTATTCGGGCGGCGGGCTTTTGACGGCCATGCTCGCAAAGCAGTGCGGCAGGGCGTTCGGCGTGGAGGCGGTGCCGGAGGCCGTGCGCTGTGCCGACGTCCTTGCAAAAAACAACGGTTTACAGGACAAAATGACAAATATCTGCGGCAGGGTGGAGGATAATCTTTCCGCCGTCTTGCAGGCGGCGCAGGGCAAAAAGGTTGTTGTATGCGACCCTCCCCGCAAGGGCATGGACGCCGCCGTGTGCCGGAAATTGAAGGACTGCGGCGCGGACAAACTCATTTTGATATCCTGCAATCCCGCAACCCTCGCCCGCGACCTTAAAATAATTTTGGAGGGCGGGGAATATAAAATAACCTCGGTAACCCCCTTCGACATGTTTCCCCAAACCCGCCATGTCGAAACCCTCGTTTGCCTTGAACGCGGGGAGTAGGACACAAATCTCCACCTGAAATTATAAAATTATACCGTTGAAATTTTAAAACAACGGTGATATACTTACGTTAAACCCGCCAACGCAAAGCGCGGCAAAATACGCCGGGAGGATTTTATGATAGCCATTTTAATCAATATCTTAACACAGGTCGTACAATTTATAGGTATAGTTTATGTTGTGGGATTTGTTATTTACCTGCTGAATAAACTATTCTATAAAATCGTAAAGGGCAACAGGGCGGTGTGCTACGCCACTGGCTTTATAGGCACGCCCGTGCATGAACTCAGCCACGCGCTTATGTGCGTTGTGTTTATGAACCGCATCACCGAAATAAAACTGTTCCAGATAGACGAGGAATCGGGCACGCTCGGCTATGTGCGCCACTCCTATAACCCCCGCAACCTGTACCAGCTTGCCGGCAACTACTTTATAGGCGTTGCCCCCATTATAATGGGAGCCGTGATACTGTATTTTGCCATGCGGTTTTTACTGCCCGAAACGTGCGGGCAAATTTCGGAGCGCATGACGGCGCTGGCACAGTTGGGAACAGCGGACGTGTGGGCGGCCGTACAGGGGCTGTTCCAAACCATGGGGTTAATGGTTGTCGACGTGTTTACGGCAATAACCACGGGCTACATGTGGTGGATTTTTATCCTGATAGTATTTTTTATAGCCCTGCACATGAATTTGAGCGGAGCGGACATAAAGGGTTCCCTGCGCGGACTGCCCATAGTTATTCTGTTCATAGTCATAATAAATTTCGCGCTGGGATTTATAGCCCCCGTCTACGGACCGTTTACAAACTTTATGGGTCTGGCGGGCGGATATCTCACTGGCATGCTGTTGCTTTCGGTGATTTTTGCCGCCATTTGCCTGCTGTTCGGGCTGGTTATACGTGGCATAATGGAAATAGTAGGCAAGTTCAGGCGTTGAATATCGGGTTAAAAAATATTGACATTATAAAATAATGTGTTATAATAAGAGCACGGAACAAGATGTGCCGAATTTTGTTGCGGTAAAAAAAATTTAAAAAAAACAAAAAAATTTTTTTAAAACCCGCCGATTTTAGCACTTTTTTAGCACTTCTTCCTTTATAATGATGTAAATTGAATAGTGTAATTTTTTAGGGGTACCCCTAAGCCGTATCTGCGATACGGCTTATAAGCGTCATTGGAAGAGCGCAACAAAAAGCGCGATCGGTCGGAAAATAATTTAAAAGGAAAGCTATGGGAAAAATAATTTTAGGCATTTTGGTTGCGATTGGAATATTAGTTGTATCTTCTATCTCCTGCGCAATTTGCTCAAGCTGTGCTTCATGCGCTTCATGTAGCTCATGCAGTTCATGCAGTTCATGCAGTTCTTGCAGTTCGTGTAGCTCATGCAGTTCATGTTGCGACGACGGCGGCAGCAGTGGCGGCGGTGGCGGTGGTTACACGCCTACACCTCATTACTACTGCACGATTATGCGTAATTACGATGCAAACGATAACGAGTCGTATAGTTTTGATATTGGATACAGCTCTCTCAGTACCAGCATGATGACCTACGGGGGGCATAGGTTCCTGGGCGTATTCAACACTCCCGATGGCACCGGTACGCAGTATTTTGATGCGAACGGCAGGCTCATGGAAGGAATAGTTTTGGGTGAAAACGACAAGTTGTATATGTGCTGGTCTGAAGTAACCTATACCGTTGAGTTGTACTTGGAAAGCGAAAAGATTAGCACAGAACAATTGAACTACGGCAATGACATGGAAAGAATTTTCTCCGATATTCAATATATGGTAGAATTCTTTGACGCGCCCGCAGGTCAGGAATTTAAAGGCTGGGAGATTCGCACATCAACAGGTTTCACGTTAGTTACCGATAAACACGGCAAGGTACGTGAAGGCTACGAAACGTTAAGTAGTGCATACAATCCCGGTAACAGCGAAACAATAAGGATTTATGCCCGTTTCGGCAAAATATCTTACACCGTTACCCTTCACTATGAAGACGGCTATACGGATACATTTGAAGTTGAACACGGCGACACGCTTGCGGATAGGTTGCCCACTCCCGACAAATTAGCGAACATGGAGTTTAAAGGGTGGAGCCGCACAAACAGTGTTGAAAATCCCCAATTTTATAACAACGAGCCCATTACGGAAGATATTGAGCTCTACGCAATATATACGAAGTATAGGGATATTACCGTAATATTTGAAGGGCATGAAATAGGCTTTGTACGCGTATCCAATGACGCTCCGGTAAATTTAAGTACGTATCTAAGCGAACACTCGGAAGATTTTACTTTGAGTGCGGGTTACGAAATAAGTAATTGGTATATGGATGCGGACCATTATAATGGAATTGCGCAAGTTAATTACGATGACGAGTGCAAAACGCTTTATGTACTTTTACGGCCGATACAATACAGACTGACGTTGTCAAGGCCTGCCGGAGTAATGTGTCCAAACACCTATTTTGACTATACCGTTGAAACTCCCGCCGAGCAAAGAACGTTGCCTGTGGCTTCAAAAACCAACTATGAGTTTGTGGGCTGGTGTACGGATGAGGGGTGTACCAATGAGCCTTGGCTCTCCGTACCGGAGGATCTGACGGGCGATTTAACGCTTTATCCCAAGTTCAAGGGTAAGGCCATAACGTTCACGCTCAACGAACAAAACGGAAAAACCGAATATACCATAGAGCGAGAATACGGAATACAAAATTACAGTTTACCGGTTCCCGTATATGCCGGACACGTGTTCCTCGGCTGGTTTGACAGCCGCACGGGCGGTAACCAGATAACCAACGCAGAAGGCGAGAGCTTGGAGCCGCTTGACTTTACCGAAGATAAAGCGTTATGGGCGCACTGGGCAACGCAACACACTGTAAACTATTCCGTTACGCCCTCCCCCGACATTTGCAAGGTGGAAGGAGTACAGCCTTATTACCTTGATGGCGACCAGGTTGAACTGTCATTTGAAATGCCTGTCGGTTACACATTTAACGGCTGGTTTGTGGATGGGGTCAACAAACAGTCAACGGGTACTAAATACACCTTTACAATGGGTGATGAAGACGTACACATAGAGATACGGTTCACCGCAAAGACATATAATGTAAAATTTAAAGAAGATGCGGACATCCAGCTTGACACAACCCAAAAAACCGTTACTTACGGGCAAGAATTTGAATTCCCTGTTCCTACGGTGAAAGAGGAGAACAATTCGTTTAAGGGTTGGAGCTATAACGGCAAACTTATCACCGACGATAAAGGCAAGGGCAGGAGCGCCTGGAACATTGACGAGGACAACATTACCGTTGAAGCGTTGGTTATTGAAGAGAGCCCGGACGGCAGTACTATAAGCGTTTACAGCGTCGAGACTCTTCAAAACATGAGCAAAGACCCTTCCAAGACGTATGTCATAAAGTGCGATATAGAAATGGAAGGCGAAAAGTGGGAACCTTTTGCGTTCAGCGGTACGCTGGACGGCGGCAATCACACCATTTCGGGTCTCACGATTGAGAACAACAACACCAAAAAGTGGTTAACTGTCGGTATGTTTACCGTGGTTACGGGCACGATAAAGAATGTTAAATTTACAGACCTTAACGTAACTTCCAACTATAACGATTATTCGTTAAACTACTACGAAGTCGGCGGCGTTTGCGGCAAACTTTCGAACAAAGGAACCCTGACGGGCGTTACAATCGAAAGCGGCAAGATAGACGGCGTCAATGCAAGATATTGCGTGGGCGGACTCGTGGGCGTAATGGAATCGGGTTGCAAAATAGAGAGTTGTGAAAACCATGCCGAAGTTATAAGCCGTAGCGACAAAGGTGCAGGCGGCATTGTGGCATGGAGTAGCTCTGCGAACATAACCGATTGCACAAACTACGGCAACATCAGCGGCACCAATTGCGTGGGCGGCATTGCGGGTTATGTAGAGTTTACTAATGTTGCAGGCAGCCTGACAGGCCTTATAAACGAAGGCGTTATAGCGGGCAAGGATCACGTCGGCGGTATTTTCGGTGAATTAAAGAATAACATTCGCGCCGATCTTACACTCGGCAATCTTAAAAACAGCAAAGGTGCGGTTAATGGCGCCAATCGCGTAGGCGGCATTATAGGTTACTTTAACATAATATACAACAAGCTCGTCGCTACCGATCTTGTCAACTCCGTTGATATAACGGGCACATCAAAAGTGGGCGGCCTTGTGGGCGAAGGTGAGTCGGCGTCTACCGATTCTGCTATCACGGGTAACTCGTCGGGCACGATAACGTCAGGCTACTATATCGGCGGCATTGCGGGTAGGCTCGTAAAGGTACAACTTAGAGGTTGTAGCAACAACGGAACAACTATAGTCGCCAACGGCTCTATGTCCGGTCAAGACGGACAGCGCGAAGGCTATGTGGGCGGTTATGTCGGCGAAGGTTACTCCGTTAGCGGCTGTACCAATACAGTGGCAATAAACTACACCCAAAGGGGCGCATATGTTGGCGGCATTGCAGGCCGTGCCAACGGCGTAATTACAGATTGCACCAACAGCGCAAGAATAGACGCGCCTTCAAGCGACTGCGTAGGCGGCATTGCGGGAGATATCGAACTCACCACAGGCGGAATAACAGTCAGCGGTTTGAAAAACCAGGCCGAAGTTACCGGCAAGTCCAATGTCGCCGGTATATGCGGCAAATTCCAAAATGTTGTAAACGGGCAATTGACAATGGTGTTTGGCGGCCTTACAAACAACGGCAAAGTTACGGCTACCGGAAGTTATATTGGCGGCATCATCGGGTATTTGCACGCAACTGTTAAACTTACCGCAAGTGAAGATATTAAAAACCAGGCCGATATTAAGGGTGCAAGTTATGTTGGCGGCATATTCGGTTATGCCGACACCAACAACGTGAACTCGATTTTAACGGCAAGCTCTTCGGGCACCATAACGGCAACGGAATGGGTAATCGGCGGCATTGCGGGCCAGGTTGAGAATATTAAATTGAGCAATTGTTCAAACGAAAGCACAAAAATAAACGCAACAGGCAATCATTCCAACAGTGGCACATACGAAAGTTATGTAGGCGGCTATGTTGGCAGAGGTTATGCGTTCGAAAATTGTATTAACAACAGTGCCATAACCTACACGCAAAGGGGCGCTTATATAGGCGGCATTGCCGGTTTTGCCAACGGCGTAATTACAGAGTGCACCAACAGTGCAAAAATAGACGCAAAGCTATGCGACTATGTCGGCGGCATTGTGGGAGACGTTGGACTCGCCGCAGGCGGAATAACAGTCAGCGGGTTGAACAACACAGGCGTAGTTGTCGGCAACGGCAACGTAGGCGGTATTTGCGGATATTTCCAAAATGTTGTGCAATCCGGACAATTGGCAATGGTGTTGGCAGACCTTGAAAACAGCGGCGCCGTTACGGCTACCGGAAGTTATGTCGGCGGCATTATCGGGCGTTTGCACGTGAATTCCAACAGCGGCTTTAAGATTACGGCAACCGACAAGATTGTCAACAACCAGGCCGATATAAGCGGCGCAAGCCATGTCGGCGGTATATTCGGCTATGCCGACGCCAACGACACAGCCTCGATTTTAACGGCAAGTTCTTCCGGTACCATAACGGCAACGGAGTGGGTAATCGGCGGCATTGCAGGCCAGGTTGACAATATTAAACTGAGCAATTGTTCAAACGCCGGCACAACCATAAAAATCACAGGCCATCATACCAACAACAATGGCGAATATGAAAGTTATGTAGGCGGCTATGCAGGCAAGGGTTATGCTTTTGAGGATTGCACTAACAACAGTACCATAAACTATACGCTTGACGGCAAATATATAGGCGGTATCGTCGGTTTTGCAACGGGTGCTATCCTTCGCAGTACAAACAACGGAGCCATAGCGGCAAGTAACGGCGATTATGTTGGCGGCATTGCGGGCTACATTCAGCTTGAAGGCACAACGTTTATACTTGGCGGATTGAAAAACACAGGCGCTGTTACCGGCAGAGGGCGCGTCGGCGGCATTGCGGGTGAAATCTATGCCCATACAAACGCTTACGGCGACAGTAGCATTAGCTTGCAGGATTTTGAAAATTCAAGAGGTGGAACGGTTCAAGGCAACAACTATGTGGGCGGTTTAATAGGTTACTTACATGTTTATAGCGAAAGGGCAAACTACGTAATTGCTGCTACCAATATGAAGAACGCCGCAAACGTTAGCGGCAGGGGCGCTACACAAACATTGCCTTTGCAATTTATAGGCGGACTTATAGGTAAGTTAGAGAGTGATGGCTCATCCAAAATTACAGGCTATGAGCAAACAGGCACTGTAACTCCCACTAACAACGATACCTGCAAGAATCTCATCGGTTCGCAACCGGACGATTTAGTATTATCAAAGAATTAAAAGGCTTAAATCCTGCCATAAAGGCGGAGTTTAAAATAAAATTAAAAAGGAGTAAGTATGAAAAAGTTTTTGATAGGGCTGTTGACAATATTTGCGCTTGCAATGACCGTGGGACTTGTTACGGCGTGCAGCAAAGCCGAACAGCTTATCACGCTTGACCAGCCCGTTATAAAGGAGTACGATCCCGACACAACGCGGCTTACATGGGGCGTGGTTGAAAATGCCAGCAGTTATACTGTTACGTTTACCGACGGCAATGGCGACCACACCTCAACAGTACGAACAAACAGCGCAAGTTTTAAAACCAACGATGAGCAATTCAGCGTATCAATAGTAGCTGAAAGCGATTCGATTTACCAGAGTTCCCCGGCGGCTCAGGCAAGTTTTGTAAAATTGGATTCCAATATTCAGCTTACCGTTACCGAGGACGGCGTTGTGCATTGGGATCCCGTGCCCGATGCAACAAGCTATTCCGTATCGGTGAACAACAAGGTAGAAAACGTGTTGAATACGGAATACGACAAGTTTAACGCCGGTTCCAGCAACACAATAAAGGTTAAGCCCATAAGGGAAGGCTCCGACACTATGTTCTATTTTTCCAGTTGGTCCGAGCCCCTTACGTTTAGAGTTTTGGGCGCCGTTAAATCCAGTTCCATAAAATATAATAATAGCAACGGCAAAATCACCTGGGACAAAGTTACGGGCGCAACCTCCTATAAAGTTACCATAAACGGCGCAGAGGAAGTAGTGGAGACTAACGAGTATTTCCATGACGCAGGCGACGAAACGTTTGAAATTACAGTTCAAGCGCTTGGCGACGGCGAAAAGGTTTACAACGGCGCCGTATCCGAAACCAAGCAATTTGTATGGCTTGACATTGTTGAAAATATTTGGGTTGACGACGGCGTTTTAAGCTGGGACGAAGTTAAAGGCGCACAGCACTACCAGCTCAAATTAACACAGAGCGGTTCTCCTATTAATTGCGATTCCAACAAATATGACAAACAACTTTCTGCCGGCACGCAATATGTAGTATCGGTTATGCCCACAGCGTCTAGTTCAAATGCCGAATATTTCTCAAATTGGAGCCAGGAAAAGAGAATAAAAATACTTGCTGCACCTACGCTTAGATGGGCAGATGTTGACGTGGACGGTACAGAACCGGTAAACGCTATATTGTGGGACACAAAAGATGAAGCGGCGGGCTATACTTCCAAAGTTACCGGCCCTAACGGTCTCGTTGAAGAAAACAGCAATATTCCCGCGGGAAATACCTTCTATACCAGCAGCTTTAACCAGGAAGGCGAGTACAAAATCCAGGTTAAGTCCAATGCAGGCGATGTGGACGGCCTTTACGACAGCGCATATTCCGGTGTCTTTACCGTAATAAGATTAAAGGCTCCCTCCATTGATTCCAGAAACATAACCAGCAATTCCGAATTGCTGGAAAAGGGTTTTTCCGTAACATTCTCACAAGTAACCGGCGCTACCGGATACACGCTCTATAAAGGAGCTACCAAAACAAATATTACGAGTCAGGGTAAAACGGGACAAATTCAAGTTCCTATGGACCAAATAGTTGAAACTGACAACACAGATGAAATTGAAGTTTCTTTTACCGTCCAAAGTATGGGAACAAAAGTGAGCAGCAATGAGGTCAGGCTCAATTCCATGCTTACCGATAGCAATACCGGCTCAATCAAAGTAAAAGTGCTTGCCACTCCCAAAGATGCGAAAATAGAGGGATACACTTATTCGTTTACCGCTGTCGACTCGGCACAGGGATACAATGTACAGGTAAACTCCGGCAATAATCATTATTCCAATGGCGAGGTCGATCTTAGCGGCCTTATCGACCAGGGCGAAAGTGATGTTAAAGTTTGCGCCGCGGGCGATGGCCATGCCATATTGGCTTCCAAGTTCACAACCGCTACACATGTGGTAAGGCTTACGGCTCCCCGCAATATAAGAGTTAGGGAAAATGTCGGCGAGTGCATGTTTGATTTCGATGGAGACAATCGTGCCCTTGAATATCGAATGACTGTTACCGGCATCGACGGGTACATTACTGTAACTAAAACGGATAATGTCCGGCAATACATAACCACTCAGGGAGCCCCGATAGTAATGTACAGCGTGTATAACGATTACTATACCGATGGCACATATTACATGACGTCGAAGGCAAGCGAGACGCAAAGATTTTACAGGTTGGCGGCTCCTACCGGTATCAGTTTCACTAACGACTATATGAGCTGGAACGCACCCTCAAACATAGGAGACGCTCACTTAACCACCCCGACATACCGTATTCTCGATAACAGGGACAATACAACATGGGAGGAAGGTTTTAGCGGCACGTCATATTCTATTGTAGATTGTAACCCCGGTACATACTCGTTTAGAATCGTTGCCTTGGGCAATGGAACAACTTGCATCAGCTCAGATGAGGCAGTGAGCGATGAAATAACCAAACTTGAAACTCCCAACTTTGAAATAAACACCGAGACCGACCGGTACGAATGGAAAGGAGTGGCAGACGCAACAGGCTATGTTGTTAAAATCGACGGTGTAGCTAAGGATAATCAAGACAATACCGGCATGGGTACTTATTCCTATAAGCCTGAATATAATGATGCAAACAAAACCTATAAGGTTACTTTGCAGGCAATAGGTAACAACGGCGGCAACAACAGCGGCGGTAGCGGCAGAAAAATCGTAAGTTCCAAGCCCGCTGAATTTGACCAGCAAGTTTCCCAAAACAGCTCTCCGGAATTCGAATACAAGTATTCTGCGGATCACTACGACGCGACAAATGGCGAAATCACCATACACATCACCAAGCCCACCACATGCCCCACTGAATATGTATATAACTTCGGTTCGGCGTCAGTACAGACAACTGCGAAGGATACCTGCTCGTTTAATCCCCAGTCTCCCGGTTCAATGGATATGTTTGTAGTTGCAAAGGGCGGCGGCATTGACGATAATAAGGTTTACTACACAGATTCCGACCCTGCATACTCTAAAACAATTGTTCTGCTTCCTAAACCTAATGAAGACTCATCTTTTAGTGTAAACAAGGATGGTACGATAACCTGGGCCAATGTTACCGACACGGTTAACTACAAACTTAAAATCACTGTAACGGATAATGTCGGTGATACATATATTATAGAATATACATCGGCGGGCAACCAGACCAACTTCAACATAGAAGGGCAAACAGGTAAAAAAGATGGCACCGGTGAAACAAAGACTCTTGTTTACAATGAGTTGAAGTCTATGACTGTGGAATTGCAGGCAATAGGCAATTATCAAACCGCAGACACGTATGTCAGCGGCAATAAGACGGTTGTAAATTCGCAGACCATCTCAAAAACTTGGGAAAACTTGGTTCACCGTTGAAAGTACGCATAACAGCATGCAAAAGTAAAAAAACAACATAAAAAACTGCGGAGGAAACTCCGCAGTTTTTTGCTTCCGCCGCAAGCTCCGCAATTTGTAAAACATGTACGCGGCTAATTACTCTGTGTCATTTCGCGCGAGGGCGTTTGGCAAAGCCCTCGCGCGAAATGACACGCCTTAAATTGCACGGCTACAATTTATAAGGCAAAAAAATTCTCGCTTGATTTGCGGTAAAGTATGTCAAGCGCCAACGCAATTAAGAAACTTGGGTGCAACGTAACGTTCCCGCAATAAAGAAACCCGGCCGCGGCGACACGCCGTCAAGCGTTACGCTTCCCGTTTGACCTGTGATAGAGTATGTCAAGCACCAACGTAATAAAGAAACTTGGGTGCAGCGACACGCTGCAAGATACCCGGATGCAACGTAACGTTGCCGCTTGACCTGTGATAGAGTATATCAAGCACCAACGTAATAAAGAAACTTGGGTGCAGCGACACGCTGCTTGACTTTGAGGGGCGCATATGATATAATCAAAAACAATGAATTGCGATTTACAGATTTTCACCCAAAACATTGAACCCGAAGCGGTGAACCAAATATATAAACTGATATCCCAGCCGCCGTTTGAGGGCGCAAAGGTGCGCATTATGCCCGACGTTCACTACGGCACGGGCTGTGTGGTGGGGTTTACTTCCACTTTGGGCGATAAAATCATTCCCAACGTTTTGGGCGTGGATTTGGGTTGCGGCATGCTCTGCGCCGAGCTGGGCAAAACAGATATTGACTACGCCGCGC
Organism: uncultured Clostridia bacterium; assembly: GCA_947629665.1. Taxonomy (GTDB): domain Bacteria; phylum Bacillota; class Clostridia; order Christensenellales; family Borkfalkiaceae; genus Coproplasma. The sequence goes on along the minus strand of CANREJ010000008.1, from coordinate 17,333 downwards.
TGGACGGGTTTATAAAGGCCAACATTCCCTGCGGCAGTGCGTATTCCAAGGAATACCGCGCCGAAAGCCTTGTTAAAGAGCTGTATGTTTTTAAGCAACTCAGGGATTTGGACAGGGTGTTCGGCTCCCTGGGCACTTTGGGCGGCGGCAACCACTTTATTGAAGTGGATAGGGACGAAAGAGACAATAAATATCTTATAATCCACAGCGGTTCAAGAAATCTGGGACTGCAAGTTGCAAAAATCTACCAAAAAATTGCCGTGGAGCGCTGTAAAAACGCCGCGGCGGAGGAGCGGGACAGGGTGATTGCCTCATTGAAGGGCAGTCCCGAAAAAATCCCCGAAGCCATTGCCGCGGTAAACGCAAAGCATGCCTTCCGCACAAAAATCCCCGCGGAACTGTGCTATTTAGACGGCGCGGACATGGAAAACTACATGCACGATTTAAAAATCTGCCAACAATACGCCGCCATGAACCGCAAAATCATGTGCGAACAGATAGCGGGCTTTTTACGGGTACATAAGTACTCCACGTTTGAAACGGTGCATAACTTTATCGACGGGGACAACATAATAAGGAAGGGCGCAATCCCTGCGCACGAAGGCAAGCGGGTGCTTATACCCATGAACATGCGGGACGGCTGTATTATAGCCGTGGGCAAGGGCAACCCCGAATGGAACTTCTCCGCCCCGCACGGCGCAGGCAGAATTTTAAAGAGGAGCGAGGTTAAGGAGCTGGTTGGCGTGGAGGAATTCCGCGAGACCATGAAGGGCGTATATTCCTCGACGGTTGGCGAGGGCACGCTGGACGAAAGCCCCTTTGCCTACAAGCCTGCAAAGGAGATAATGGGGCTCATTTCGCCCACGGTGGATATAATAGATATAATCAAGCCCGTATACAACTTCAAGGCGGGCGAGTGAGGAGGTTTTTATGTTGAATGTAGGTGATACAGCTCCCGAAATCTGCCTTTTGAACGGCGCGGGAGAGGAAGTTAAGCTGTCCGCGTTCCGCGGCAAAAAGGTTGTGCTGTACTTCTATCCCAAGGACAACACCCCCGGCTGTACGCGGCAGGCGTGCGCGTTCGCGGGCGCATACTCCCGATTTAAGGCGGCGGACGTGGCTGTTATAGGCATATCAAAGGACGGCGTTGAATCTCACAAAAAATTTGCCGAAAAATACGGCCTGCCATTTATTTTGCTCGCCGACCCGGAGCTTAAAGCCATAAAGGACTACGGCGTATGGCAGGAGAAAAAGCTGTACGGCAAGCCCTCGATGGGCGTTGTGCGCACCACGTTTATAATAGACGGGGAGGGCAAAATCGCGCATATAATGCCCAAGGTCAAGCCCGACACCAACGCCGCCGAAATCATAGAGCTTTTGGGGATATAGTATGACCATCCACCACGATAAACTCGCCTACGGCAAGCTCCAAAAGACGAGCGAAGAGCTTACGGACGAGAAGATTTTAAAGATGATTGCTGAGTTGAAAAGCGGCGGAGAGCAACCGCCCGAAGACGGCGAAAAAGAGGACAAAAACGGTAAAAATAGCGGAACGTGTTGAGTTTTTTAACGCGGCGCTTAAAATATAGAGGGAAAATAAAATGAAGGACATTAAAATCGCCTACATAGGTGGCGGTTCAAAGATGTGGGCGAGGGTGTTTATGTACGACCTTGCGCTCACAAAGGGATTGTGCGGCGAGATTGCGCTGTACGACATAGACAAACCCGCGGCTGTGCGCAACCAAAAGATAGGGGAGAGGATAAACGCCGACGGGCGCACCGTCTCCAAGTGGAAGTACACGGTGTGCGACAGCTTAAAGGAGGCGTTAAAGGGCGCGGACTTTGTTGTTTGCTCCATTCTGCCGGGGACTTTCGACGAGATGGCGGCGGACGTGCACCTGCCCGAAAAGTACGGCATATATCAATCGGTGGGCGACACGGTCGGGCCGGGCGGCGTTTTGCGCGCAATGCGCACGGTGCCCCTCTATGAGGGCTTTACGCAGGCGATTGCCGAAGTCTGCCCCAAGGCGTGGGTCATAAACTTTACAAACCCCATGTCAATCTGCACAAAAACGCTGTACGATGTGTTCCCGCAAATCAAGGCGTTCGGGTGCTGCCACGAAGTTTTCCACGCGCAGGAACTTTTGGCGTGCGTTGCGGCGGAGATTTTAAATATACCCCGTCCCGACAGGCACGAGATAACTATTGACGCAAGCGGCGTAAACCACTTCACCTGGATAACCGAAGCCCGCTATAAGGACGTGGATTTACTCGCCCTCTTGCCCCGTTTTATGGATATGTATTACGAAAAGGGCTATTGCGAACAGCTGGGGCAGGACAAATACGACCACTTGGGGAGCAATCCGTTCCTGTACGGCAACAAGGTGAAGCTGGACTTATACCGCCGTTACGGCGTGCTTGCCGCGGCGGGCGACAGGCACCTTGTGGAGTTTATGAACAACGATTGGTATATCCGCGACCCCGCACAGGTTAAAGAGTGGCTGTACCACCTCACAAGCGTGGACTACCGCAAAGCCGACCAAAAGAGGAAGATAGAGGAGAGCGAGCTTTTGGCAAGCGGCAAAAAGCCCGTGAACGTAGTGCACTCCGACGAGGAGGCCACCTACCTCATGCAGGCGGTTTTGGGGGAAGGCAAGCTCGTTTCCAACGTGAACATGCCCAACCGCGGGCAAATGCCCGATATGCCCCTGGGAATGGTGGTGGAAACCAACTGCGTGTTTGACGCCGACTCGGTGAAGCCCGTGGTTGCAAATAAACTTCCGCCCGCCGTAACCAACCTTGTCTACCGCAACGGAATGAATATAGAAACGTGTTATTCGGGCATAAAGCACAGGGATTTGGAGGAGATTTTTGCGTCGTTTGTAAACCAGCCGCTGTGTTCAAAATTATCGGTGGACGGGGCGCGCTCGCTGTTTAAGGAGATGGTTGGGGCAACGGCTCCCTATTTAAAGGATTTTTACGATTTGAGTAAAATTTAAATCATTTGCGGATATACGCTTGGGATTTTGCGCAAACTTATGCTATGAGCAAGCGTAAATCCAAAAAGCAGATAGAGGAACTCATGGACGGCTGTGTTTCGGCAAACGAATGTACGGGGCTGTTCCAAAAAGTTTCCCTCGACCCAAAAGAAGTGGCAAAATTCCACAAAATGTATAACGATATTGACGGGCACGGTTCAACTGAATAAAAGGCAAGCGGCGGGAGCGCGAAGTTGCGCTCCCGCCGCGTTTACATTTAATTGAAATGCGGTATTGAAAAAATGCGGCGGGTATGCTATAATAATCACGTTATGAAATACATACTTGCAATAGACCAGGGCACGACTTCAACCCGCGCCCATGTTTACAACCAAAACGGGGACTGCGTGTGCGGCTACCAGCAGGAATTTCCCCAAATTTACCCCAAACCCGGCTGGGTGGAACACTCTCCCGCCGATATCTGGAACTCCGTTCGCTCGGTTATAGCGCTTGCCGTGAGCGGGGCGGGGCTTTCGGCGGAGGATTTTGCGGCCGTGGGAATTACCAACCAGCGGGAAACAACTCTCGTGTGGGACAGGCGCACGGGCGAACCCGTGTACAACGCCATAGTGTGGCAGTGCCGCCGCACGGCAGACTACTGCAAAAAGTTGGTGCACGACGGCTTTTCCGAGCGGATATACAACAAGACGGGTCTGGTGCCCGACGCATATTTTTCCGCCACGAAAATAAAGTGGATTCTGGACAACGCAGACGGCGCCAGGGAGCGCGCCGAGCGGGGCGAGCTTTGCTTTGGAACGGTGGATACGTATTTACTTTTTAAGCTCACGGGCGGTAAGGTCTTTGCCACGGACTACACAAACGCCGCGCGCACAATGCTGTTCAACATTCACACGTTGGAGTGGGACAGCGAGCTGTTGCGGCTGTTTGATATCCCCGCGGGCATGTTGCCGCAGGTCTATCCCTCCTCTCACGATTTCGGCGAAATTGAAGAGGGGCCGCTAAAAGGCGTGCGCGTGCGTTCGGTTGTGGGCGACCAGCAGGGCTCGCTGTTCGGCCAGGGCTGTTTTAAAGCGGGCGACATAAAAAATACCTACGGCACGGGGTGCTTTTTGTTGATGAACACGGGCGGGGAGCCCGTAAAGAGCCAGAACGGGCTTGTTACCACCCTCGGCGCAACGGCAAGCGGCAGGCCGTGCTATGTTTTGGAAGGCTCCGTATTTGTGGGCGGGGCGGTTGTGCAGTGGCTCAGGGACGGCGTAGGGCTTATAAAGTCGGCGTCCGCAAGCGAGAGGGCGGCGTTCCGCGCAAAGGACAGCGGCGGGGTGTACGTGGTGCCTGCGTTCACGGGTCTGGGCGCACCCTATTGGGACGCAAACGCCCGCGGAACAATAACGGGCATAACCCGCGGCACAACAAGGGAGCAGATTATACGCGCCTCGTTGGAGGGCATAGCCTACCAGGTGTACGACGTTGTAAAGGCCATGGAAAAGGACGCGGGCATAAAAATAGCCCGCCTGTCTGTGGACGGCGGGGCGAGCGCAAATAAATTTTTAATGCAGTTCCAGGCGGATATTCTCCGCGCGGAAGTGGTGCGTTCGCGCTGGGGGGAATCCACCGTGCTCGGCGCAGCGTTTTTGGCGGGAATACAGGCGGAACTATGGAGCGAAACGGACGTTTTGAAGATGTTAAAAGGCGGCGCGCACCGTCTGTTTGTGCCCAAAATGGAGGAAGGGGAGAGGCTCTCCCTTTTGTCGGGCTGGGCAAAGGCGGTTGAGCGTTCGAGATTGAATTAAATATGTTGGGTTTTTGCAATTACGGAGTTTTTCTGTAATTACGGAGTTGTTTGCAATTACGGAGTTGTTTGCAATTACGGAGTTTTTCGTAATTACGGAGTCTACAAGCGGTTAGAAGCGAGTAGAACGAGGAGCGCGCGGATTTGCGACGGGGAGTGTACATTGAAGTACATGACCCTAGCAAAACGCAAGAGCGACAATGTTATACGATGTTTATAACCGCTTGGCGTTAGCTATAATGTGTTCGGCGTAGAGGCGTGCAACGTTTATGCCCGTAACTCTCTCCATTCCCCCGAAAAAGGCGTTGGAGTTTACCTCGCACAAAAGGTAGCCCTCTTTTCCGTACAAAATATCTATCCCGCAGTAGTCCAAACCCAACAGATTTGCCGATTTTTCGCAGAGTGTTTTCAGTTTTTCATCGATTTCTTTGGGCGTGCCCTTGCCGCCGAGTTCAATGTTGGAGCGGAAATCCGTTTGGGAAGTCCTCTCCATTGCCGCAACGGCTTTGCCGCCTATGACTATCACGCGGATATCCCTGCCCGCGCTCTCCGCAATAAATTTCTGGAACAGGTGAGGGGTGCATTTAAGCTCCCCGCACTTTTTTTGCAGTTCCGCGCGGTTGTCTATTTTGTAAACGAACTTGCCCAGCGAACCGTAGCACTGCTTTGCGACCATGGGGAAGCCGAGTTCCTTCTCCAAAACTTCACACGTATCCTTTAAAATTTCGGCGGAAGGGTCGTAGCACAGCAGCCCCGGCAGAGTTTTGGGCATGGGTATGCCCTTGCCCGCAAGATATAAAAATGTGAGCGCCTTGTCGTCGCAGAGCTGTATGGCCTCATGGCGGTTGAAAAGGCGCACGCCGCACTTTTCAAGGGCGTAACTTAAATACTTGTCCTTGTCGAGATATATGCAAAAATCATACCCCGCTGCGGCGTTTTTAAGGTTGCCGCCCTCTATTTTTGCGCCGAAAAAATCGTTGTTTTTAATATCGCAATAAACGCCGAGCTTGTTAAGCTCGGCGGCAAGCCGCTCTCCCTGGTAGTCGGTGGAGGGGGTGTGATAGTATGCGTTTTGTAAAATCAAACCTTTCATTTGTTTTTGAGATAATATTTATAGGCTCTTTTATCGGGTGTGCCTTCGATTATAATGGGCACGGGCTTGTACTCCCCTTTTTTGGGGCGTATTTCGCGGTAGTCCACCGATTTATAGTACGCCCCGCGCTCGTAGAGGCGGCAGAACGTGGCGTTCAGCCTGTCGGTTATGGCCCTGGATATTGCAACTTTGCGGAAGGGCGAGAGCTTGCCGAAGCACGAAAAATCAAAAATTATCTTCTCTTTGTAACCGTTCACCGAAATTTCCGCCGAGTTACTTTTAATTTCTATAAAAAATGACAGCGAATTTCTTTCGGGGTGCATAAGCGCGGCGTTTTCCACAAAAGTCTGCGTAACGTAATCCTTTATAACGCCGTCGAGCGCGCCGCCGAATTTAAGGTTGCAGTAGGCGGCAACGGCAATGCCTATGACGAGCAGTGCGGGGGCGGTTGCCCATAGAACGGTTTGCAAGAGGGGGTTTGTCCAGCCGAAGGCAAACATTATCACGGCATAAATAAACACCGCGCCGCAAAAAAACGTGGCGGCAACGCCTATTCTTTCGCCCGTTTTCAGTTTTTTTACCTGCTGTGCGTCAAGCCGGGTCATAACTTTCACCTCAACTATATTTTATCGCCGCCGCCGCCGTCCGTCAAGCCCTTTTTGCCCTTTTTGCGGTATTTTACGCACTCGGTCAAAAGATACTCAATCTGCCCGTTCACCGAGCGGAACTCGTCGTCCGCCCAGCGTTCGAGTTCGGTATAAAGTTGTTCGGATATCCTCAAAGGTATCTGTTTCTTTCCGTTCTTTTCCATATGATTGCAACCCTATGCCAAATGCGTGTTTAAATACCGGTGCGTTTTTCATTATATATGTTGTGTTTTTATGCGCTTTTCCCAATACGTGCTGCGTTTTTGCCGCTCATGTCATCAATATATCGAGCCGCTGTTCACCACGGGCTGGGCGTCGCGGTTGCCGCACAGAATAACAAGCAGGTTTGAAACCATCTGCGCCTTGCGCTCCTCGTCCAAGTCTACAATCCCGTCGGAGGAGAGCTTTTTGAGGGCCATGTCCACCATCGAAACGGCGCCGTCCACAATCTTTTGCCTTGCCGCAATAATAGCCCCCGCTTGCTGGCGTTGGAGCATGGCCGCCGCAATTTCGGGCGCGTAGGCAAGGTTGTTTATTCTCACGTCCATAATGTCCACGCCCGCCATGTCGCAACGGGTCTGCAATTCTCTTTTTAGCTCGTCGGCAACTTCCACCGAGGAGCCGCGCAGGGACTTTTCGTCGCCGCTGTCGCTCACGTCGTAGGGGTACTGCCGCGCAACCTGCCTTATTGCCGAATCGCACTGCGTCGATATAAAGGTCATATAGTTCTGCACGGCGAACACCGCCTTTGCCGCGTCGTCTATCTTCCATATAACCACAACCGAAATTTCAATGGGATTGCCGTCCTCGTCGTTCACCTTTTGCTTGTCGTTGTTCAATGTCATGGCTTTAAGGCTTATTTTTTTGCTCAAAGCGCCTGCCGCCGCGGGATTTTGCGCCGCGCAGAAGGGGTTTACAAAAAAGAACCCGTCCCTTTTTAACGTGCCGTGATACTTGCCGAACAGCGTCAAAACCAACGCCTCGTTGGGCGCAAGCACCTTAAAGCCGCCGAAGCATATCCCAAAGCCGACGCACATCAGTATGCCCAACGCAAGCAAGGTAAACCAGCCGGGCGCGGTTACCGTGTCCGTTTCGAAGTTGTTTGAGTCAAACCCCATTGCCGCCATGGGTCCGATTATAGTGAGCGCCACGCCCAAAAGTATGCCTAATATGCACACAAACAGCATAACCCAGCCGTTCAGACCCCTCAATTCCCTTTCTTCAATGTTTTGCATAAATTCCCTCCAAGCGTTATTGATATCATTTTGATATCACCTACATTGTATCACGGCCGTAAAATTTTGTCAACGGGTTGAAATATCTTTTAAAAAATGATAAAATAGGGGTATGAAACTTAATTTCGAGCTTGTGCCCGACAGTTGCTGGTACTCCAATTTAAGAAGTATTTTGTCTCCCGCGCAGTGGGATATTGTAAGAAAGGACGCGTATGCGCGCGCGGGCGGAAAGTGCATGATATGCGGCGCGCCGTCAAAAAGGCTGGAAGCGCACGAGAGGTGGGAGTACGACGAAGGGAACGCCGTGCAAAAACTTGTTGACGTTGTAGCCGTGTGCCACAGCTGCCACGAGGTTATACATATAGGCAGAACTTCGCTTTTGGGCGGAGAGGAGAGGGCGGCGGAACACTTTATGAAGGTGAACGGCTGTAACTATGCGGAATACCGCAAGGCGCTGGGCAAGGCCAACGCGGACCACAGGCGGCGCAACCTCGTGCCCGAATGGAAACTCGATTTGGGCTATTTAAAAAAATTTTTGTAGGCATTTTTGCGGGCTTTTTTGTTTCACAATGTGTAAAACATTGGAATGTTTTATAAAGTGTTATGTTCCACGGCAGAAATCAGGTTTTTTTCGCCCTTTTTCCGCCGTTTTTTTAATTATTGTTAAAAATTTTCAATCACAATATATTGGTAGATAGTTAAAAATTTTCATACAATATATTGTGTGCGGGATATTGACAACCCAAAATCGATGTGTTAAAATAACTGCGTTCACATTCAAAAGGGGCACGGCGAAAAGCGCACGGTTTCTTTTGATTAAAAATATAAACCAAACCCGCGCACGGCCTTAAAAAAGCTTGGCGCAAATAAGAAAATACAGGTGAGAAGATGAAAGTTATTAAACGCGACGGCAGTACGTGTGATTTTGACAGGAGCAAGATTGTAAAGGCCATAAAAAAGGCAAATGAGGCGGTGGATTTTGAGGACAGGATTACCGATTCCCAGATAGAGTCCATAGTGGAAAATATCGCAAGCCGCCACAGGTCGCGTTTGCTCGTTGAGGACATTCAGGATATGGTTGAGGAACAGCTTATGGAACTGCAAAAGTTCCAGCTTATGAAGGCTTACATCCTCTACCGTTATGAGCGCGCCCTGATTAGAAAGGCCAACACCACCGACGAGAGCATACTTTCCCTCATACGCAACAAAAATAAGGACGTTATGGAGGAGAACTCCAACAAAAACGCGCGCACGGCGGCAACCCAGCGCGACCTTATTGCAGGCGAAGTTTCAAAGGACCTCACCCGCCGTATACTTCTGCCCGAAAAAATTTCCAAGGCTCACGACGAGGGCGCAATCCACTTCCACGACGCCGACTACTTTTTGCAGCCCATTTTCAACTGCTGTCTTATAAACTTGAAGGACATGCTGGAAAACGGCACCGTTATGAACGGAAAAATGATAGAAAGCCCCAAGTCCTTCCAGACGGCCTGCACAATAACCACGCAGATAATCGCGTCGGTTGCCTCTTCGCAATACGGCGGACAGTCTGTAAATATCGCCCACCTCGGCAAATATTTAAGGCGCACGCGCGATAAGTATATGCAGCAGTGCGAGGAGAAGTTCGGCGACAAGATTGACGAAGAGACCAAAAAGCAGTTTGTGGATATGCGCATAAGGGAGGCCTTGAAGGCGGGCGTACAGACAATACAGTACCAGATAAACACCCTCATGACCACAAACGGTCAGTCGCCCTTTGTTACCATATTTATGTATCTGGACGACAAGGACGAGTACATAGAAGAAAACGCCATGATAATCGAGGAGATTTTAAACCAGCGTTATCAGGGCATAAAGAACGAAAAGGGCGTGTATATCACCCCCGCTTTCCCCAAGCTCGTATATGTTTTGGACGAAAACAACTGCCTCAAAGGCGGCAAGTACGACTACCTTACAAAGCTCGCCGTAAAGTGCTCCGCAAAGAGGCTCTATCCCGACTATATTTCGGCGAAGAAAATGCGCGAAAATTACGAGGGCAACGTGTTCTCGCCCATGGGCTGCCGCTCTTTCCTCGCACCCTGGAAGGACGAAAACGGCAACTATAAGTTCGAGGGCAGGTTCAACCAGGGCGTTGTGTCCATCAACCTTCCCCAATGCGGTATTCTCGCCAAGGGCGACGAAAAGAAGTTTTGGGAGCTCTTGGAGGAGAGGTTACAGCTCTGCTTTGAGGCGCTCATGTGCCGCCACGAGGCTTTGGAGGGAGTTACAAGCGACGTTTCCCCCGTACATTGGCAATACGGCGCAATAGCAAGGTTACAGCCGGGCGAAAAGATAGATAAATACCTCCACGGCGGATATTCCTCCATATCTTTGGGATATATAGGTCTGTACGAAGTTACAAAGCTCGTAAAGGGCGTATCGCACACCACCCCCGAAGGCCAGGAGTTTGCCGTAAAGGTTATGCGGTGTTTAAGGGACCACTGCGACAAGTGGAAGAAGGAAACGGGGCTGGGTTTTGCGCTCTACGGCACGCCCGCGGAATCGCTCTGCTACCGCTTTGCAAGAATAGACAAGGAACGCTTCGGCACGATAGAGGACGTAACGGACAAGGGTTATTATACCAACAGCTACCACGTTGACGTGCGCGAGCATATAGACGCGTTCTCCAAGTTCACGTTCGAGAGCCAGTTCCAGAAAATTTCATCGGGCGGCGCGATATCCTATGTTGAAATACCCAACATGCGCCATAATTTGCAGGCCTTGGAGGACGTTGTCAAGTTCATTTACGACAATATCCAATACGCAGAATTCAACACCAAGTCGGATTACTGCCATGTGTGCGGGTTTGACGGCGAAATTATAATTAACGACGACAACGAATGGGAGTGCCCCGTCTGCCACAACAAGGACCAGCGCAAGATGAACGTTACGAGGAGAACCTGCGGTTACCTCGGCGAGAACTTTTGGAATGTGGGGAAGACTAAGGAAATCAAGGCGCGCGTCTTGCATCTATAAGCTCCCGCGGCAAGCGCGGATATACGTCGCATAACATTGTTGCCTTTGCGTTTTTGCTCAGTCATGTACTTCTGTGTACACTCCTGTCGCAAAATCCGCAGGCGCCTCGTTCTGCTCGTATCTGCGCACTTGCTAACTCCGTAATTTCAACGGGTTTTGCTTGCAACGTGAATTATTTAAAAAGCACGCTCCTTGTCTTGCTTGTTTCTAACCCGTTGTAACTTCGTAATTGCAAAGTTTTACTCGTATCTGCGCACCGCTAACTCCGTAATTACAACGGGTTTTGCTTGCAACGTGAATTATTTAAAAAGCACGCTCCTTGTCTTGCTTGTTTCTAACCCGTTGCTAACTTCGTAAGGGCAGGGGGAGCCTTGCTTGCAACATAAGTATTTTTAACTAATGGCAACTTTCCGTGGCTTCTTCCCTTTGGGGGGAAGCTCCCGCGTAGCGGGTGATGGGAGGGATTGTAATCCATATTCAACGTAAGCCGCTTTGTGCACAAAGCGGCTTAAATAAACCGTTCGGGGGCGGAAAACTCAACACGTCCCTGCATTTACGGGAGATTTTTATGAACTATGCAAAGATAAAATATTTCGATATATCCAACGGTCCGGGGGTGCGCACGTCGCTGTACGTCAGCGGCTGCCGCAACCACTGCAAAAATTGCTTCAACCCCGAAACGTGGGACTTCGGCTACGGCGAACCCTTCACCGAAGAGGTGGAGGATAAAATAATCAAATCCATGGAGCCCGACTACATAAAGGGCTTCACCCTGCTCGGCGGCGACCCGTTCGAGCCCGAAAACGCGGCGCGGCTTGCCCCCTTTATGGAGAGATTGCGCAGGGCGTATCCCCAAAAATCGCTGTGGTCGTTTACGGGCTACGACTTGGAGCGCGATATTTTGACGGGCAAGTTGGGCAATATCGATACGAACATGCGCATTTTAAACACCCTCGACGTGCTGGTCGACGGCAGGTTCGTGGAGGAACTCAAAGATTTGAATTTACTCTTCCGCGGCTCCTCAAACCAGCGGATAATTCTTGTTAAGCCCACCCTCCAAACGGACGACGTTATCCTTTGGAACGAAAAAGATTTTGTATAAAACTCAACACGTATTGGGTTTTTGGGAGTTTTTATGAAGGTCAATATCAAAAAACTGAACGATAGGGCCATTGTGCCCTCATACGGGAGCGAGTATGCCGCGGGCGCGGATTTGTATGCCTGCACGGAGGGCGAAGTAACAGTTGCCCCCCACCAAACGGTTGTAATTCCCACGGGCATTGCGCTGGAACTTCCCGTGGGCTACGCGGGGCTGATATACGCAAGAAGCGGGCTTGCCACAAAAAAAGGGCTCGCCCCCGCAAACAAGGTGGGCGTTGTGGACTGCGACTACCGCGGCGAGGTCAAAGTATCCCTTCACAACCACTCCGATATCCCACAGACCGTGTCGGCGGGCGAGCGGATTGCCCAGCTTATAATAACCCCCTACGTAACTGCCGAATTTGCGGTGGCGGAGGAGCTTTCCCAAACGGTGCGCGGGGCGGGCGGCTTCGGTTCAACGGGCTCAAAGTGAGCGCATAAATCTTCTTTTAAAAACAAAAACACCCTTACGCAGGGCACCGTGGGCGCGCATAAGCGCCCTTTTTGCGTTAAATTGGGGCGGAAAGCCTTGACAGTTAATCAAAAAACACATAAACTGTAATTATACAGTTTAAGGAGGCGTTTATGGGCTGCATTATAGGTTTGGACGTGGGCGGAACGTTTATAAAAGGTTTGGTTTTAAAGGACGGCAAGGCGATATTCGAGCATAACGTGCCCACGCGCGGCGGCGAAGAGCTGGCCGGCTGCATAGACGGGCTTGTGGAAATTCTCGCTTCGGGCAGCGGGATAACCTTCTCTATGATAGACGGGGTTGGAGTGTGCTGTCCGGGAGTTATAAGCGATGCGGGAGAAGTTGTAAAGGCGGCAAATCTCGGTCTTGAACATTATCCCTTAAAACAATTGTTGCAGGATATGCTGGGGCTTCCCGTCAAAGTCTGCAACGACGCCAACGCGGCGGCTTTGGGCGAGGCGCGTTTCGGCGCGGGCGCGGACAACAGTATTTTGGTAACGCTGGGCACGGGCGTGGGCGGCGGAGTAGTTATAGACGGCAAGCTGTTCGAGGGCAATAAAAAAGCGGGCGCGGAATTGGGGCACATGGTAATAGAGCGCGGCGGCGTGCGTTGCACCTGCGGCAGATACGGCTGTTTTGAGGCCTATTGCTCGGCGCGCGCCCTCACTTTAAGCACAAAGGAGGCAATGAAGTACGACACCGCTTCCGAAATGTGGAAGAACTACACCTACGACACCGCCGACGGAAAGACGGCGTTTGAGTATATGGATACGGACGATTCCGCGCGGCGGGTTGTGGATAAATATCTAAAATATCTCGCCTGCGGGCTTGCCAACCTCGCAAATATTTTCCGCCCCGAAGTTATTTTGATAGGCGGCGGAGTTGCGGCGCAGGGCACCCGGCTCACAAAGCCTCTGCAATCGCTTGTGGACGCCGAAATTTTTGCCGCGGACTACGCTCCCGTGGAAATACGCTGCGCGTCTTTGGGCAACCGCGCGGGCGCATACGGTGCGGCGGCTCTGTTTATGGATTAGGAGTTATATGGATAAACGTGAACTTGCGGAGCGGTACACCGCACGCATAAAGAGATGTTTTTTGGCTGTAAAAATATGTATAGGCATAGCCGTTGCTGGCATAGCCGCGCTTTTGGTCTTTATATGCGTTGCGGCGGCAACGGATATGCAGAGCGCCAATCCCGCGGGGGTGCTTACGGGCGTTATTGCGGCGGGCGTGCCCGCCGTTTTGGCGGTGATGGGCGCCTTTACGGGGATTATAATTGCGGCGGTAACTTTAAAGAAACTTACTAAACTCGGAGCAGACTGACTTTGAAAAAATTTTTTTCCTTTATAATCAGGCAACGCGTTGCCATAGTGCTGATAGTGGCGTTTGTGTTAGGGTTCGGCGTGTATGCCACCTTGCAGATGCCCATAAACCTTCTTCCCGACATAAACGTACCGATGGTGTGCGTGCAGGTTATCTATGCGGGCGCAAACGCGCAGACGGTGGAGGAGGACGTAACGGGCAAGTTGGAGGAGGGGCTCTCCGCAATAGGCGGGGTGAACGCCGTGGACAGCTATTCCTACGACAACCTCTCGGCGGTGGTGCTCTCCTTTGACTACGGCACCGACACGGGCGAAAAAGAGAACGAAATACAGGGCAAGCTCTCGCAGATGGAACTGCCGGAGGGCTTAACCTGCGACGTTTACGACATAGATTTAAACGCCGAGGCGCTGGCGGTACTTTCGGTAACTTCGCCGGAGAGCGGCAACGGCCTTGAAAACGCCTACAAGGGAGCGCAGACGCTCTCGCAAAAACTCGCCGCAATAGACGGCGTTGAGAGCGTGGAAATAAAGGGCGGTGCGGAAAAAATTTGGGCAATCCGCACCAATAAGGGTCTGGAACGGCTCTCCCCGCTCATAGTGGAGGCCTTTTCCTACGGCGCGCTGGATATCCCGCTTGGGGACGTTGCCGCCGACGGCAGGGACGTGCAGATAAAGAATAACTCCAAAATAAAGACTGCGGACGACATAAAAAATATGCCTCTCCAAATCCCCGCAAAGACGTTCAAGGCGGTGCGCGACCAAATCCGCGAAGGAATTTTGGGATTTTTCAGCACTTACGACATAGACGACCCCGAAACGGCGCAGCTTTTTGTGGATACGCCCCTATATTTCAGCCTGATAAAGAGCCAGATAAGCGCACAGGGCGTGGATATTCCCGACGTCCTTTTAAAGCAGATAATTTTAAAGAGCGGCGATGAAAACATAGTTGTCTCCGTTGCGGACATAGCCTCGGTGGAGGAAGAGTACAACTATTCCTCCTACGTATATTTCGGCGACGGCGCGATGCCCGAAATAATAGAGGGCGCAACAATAGAGATATACAAGGCCAACGGCGCAAACTCCTCGGCGGTGGTTAAGAGCGTAAAGTCGGCCTACGCCGAATATCTCGGCGGGAGCGAGGCCGAAGAGCTTGGCATACGCGTGGAGCTTTTGGACGACCAGTCGCAGTTTATTTCGGACAGTATCTCCAACGTGCTTATAAGCATGCTCATAGGCGGGCTTCTGGCGGTGCTGGTAATATTCGTATTCCTCAAAAAAGTAAAGACGTCCTTAATAATTGCCGTAACCATGCCCCTTTCGGTGCTGGCGGCGATGATATGCCTGTACTTGATGGGCATAACGCTGAACATGGTATCGCTGGGCGGGATTGCCGTGGGCATAGGCATGCTTGTGGACAACAGCATAGTGGTTATAGAGAGCATTTCAAAGCACCGCGACATGGATAAAACGGCGTTCGAGGCGGCTGTGGACGGCACAACGGAAGTGGGCGGCGCGCTCTTCGGCTCCACCATAACAACGGTGTGCGTGTTTATCCCCATAATCTTTTCGGGCGGGCTGACGGGCGAAATTTTCACCGACCTGTCCTTTGCGGTAATATTCTCGCTGGCGTTCTCCCTCATTGTGGCGGTAACGGTCATACCCGCGCTCTACGCCATGCTGTGCGGGGGTAAGAGAATGTTGAAGGGCGGAAGGCTCGGCAAAGAACTGCCCGCAGAGCCCAGGGCGGACTCGCCCGTTGCCATTGAAAGCGCGGAGCAAAGCAGTGTTTGCGAACTTCCCCAAACGGAACAAAGCGCTCAAAAAGAGCAGCCCGTATTGCAAACCCAAACGGAGCAGGACGGGCAAAAAGAGCAACCTGTATTGCAGAATACGGGCAAAAAGAGCAGACTTGCCGCCCTGAAAGAGCCCAAAATAATGAACGCAATAACAAACTTCTACGGCAAAATTCTGCCCAAAGTTTTAAAGCGCAAGTGGGTGCCCATTTTATCGGCGGTAATAATATTCGGCGCAAGCGTGGGAATGTTGTTTTTGACGGGCACGGAATTTTTACCCTCCATAGACAAGGGGCAGATAGAGATAACCGCTTCCTACGAGGCGGGCACGCCGCTCGGCGAAATAAAGGAGGACGTT
This sequence comes from uncultured Clostridia bacterium, assembly GCA_947629665.1. Taxonomy (GTDB): domain Bacteria; phylum Bacillota; class Clostridia; order Christensenellales; family Borkfalkiaceae; genus Coproplasma. The sequence goes on along the minus strand of CANREJ010000008.1, from coordinate 1,467 downwards.
GCCGTATTTGCCGGAAAGTTGGAGGCGGAGTTCAAGGATAATCTTGAATATATATCCGTAAGCGTGGGCAAGCACGGGCTTCTGGCGCTGACGGACACGGGGCTTATAACCGTACAGCTTAAAACCAACCGCGGCACCGATAAATACGTTCAAAAGATACGCGAGATGTCCCAGAACGACGCGGAGGCTTCGGCGGCGCGCGCGGGGCTGAGCGTAAAGGAGATTGACGGCGTTGTGGCTTCGCTGATGTCGGGCTCGGACGATTTGTCCGTTACCGTTTTGGGGGAGAGCAACGAAGAGCTTACAAGAATTGCCGAAGAGATAGGCGAAGAACTCAAAAAAGAGGGTTTCACCGACGTAAAGTCCTCTGCCGCCGAAAAGGAATGGCAAACGGATATAGAGTTTGACAGGCACGCCCTCGCAGAATACGGGCTGGACTATCAGACTTTGGTTTTGACGTTGCGCATAGGCATAGCTTCCTACACGGCGTGCACCGCAACCGTTGACGGCGAGGAGTGCAGTGTGAACGTAAGTTTTGACAAAACTTCGGTAACGGATACGGAATCGCTCAAAAACTTTGTTGTGGGCTACGGTGCGAACGGCGCGGCAATAACGCTCTCACAGGTGGCGCAAATAGGCGAACCGAGGGCGGTGGACGCCTGCATAAGGCGTTCGGACGGCAAGCGCATGGTTTCTGTTTCTGCGGTTTTGCCGGGCGTTGACACGGGCGCGGCGGGCAACAGAATGAAGGAGATTGCCCGTGAAGTTTTAAACCGCGAAAACAACGCGGGTTACTCTTTTAAACAGAGCGGCATATCGAGCTATTTGAACGACGCGTTCGGCGGGCTTGCCGTTGCGCTGGTCATATCATTCTTCTTGCTGTACGCTGTGATGGCGGTGCAGTTCGGCTCGGCAATAAAGCCGCTTATAATAATGGCGAGCATACCCTTCTCGTTTACGGGCGGATTCCTGTTGCTTGTGATAACGCGCACAACACTGAACGTAGTGTCGTTTATAGGACTGATAATGTTGATGGGCGTAATAGTGAACAACGCCATAGTCATGCTTGAAAAAATAAAACAGCTCCACGACGGCGGAATGACTCATTTCGACGCCGTGCAGGAAGCCTGCAAGGTGCGTTTAAGACCGATATTTATGACGACGCTCACAACGATTCTGGCGCTCATACCTCTGGCGATAGGCATAGGGCAGGGTTCCGAACTTATGCAACCGCTTGGGATAGTGGTTATAGGCGGGCTTTTGATAGGCACGTTGGTAACGCTTGTGCTTGTTCCGGCGGTGTATTGTGCTGTGCACAGGCTGTCGGCCGCCCGTCCCAACGGCAAAAAACTTTGAGCTGCCACCAACGGGTGATAAACGGCGCAATACGGTGTTGCGTTTGCGCACTCCTCGGTTACGTACGTTTATGTACGCGCCCGTCGTCGCTTACGCACGCTCCTTGTCTTG
>CANREJ010000007.1 GCA_947629665.1 uncultured Clostridia bacterium | reverse complement strand
GGAATCTTTCACATATCGCCGACAAAACTTTACAAAAAAATCTGGCGCTTATTAACGCCAGACCTAAAAAAGTTTTATCTTACAAAAAACCTGTTGATTTATTTAACTTTTTTATCTCATGCTGTTGCACTTAGTTTGACAATTCAATAAAATAGTTCACAAAAAACTCGGCGGGCGCAAATGCGCCCGCCGCTATCATCACGGCCTTTAAAAGCTGTTTTTTAGCGTTACGTTGCCCGAAAATGATAAAAATGTGCTTACGTGCCGTGGTCGGCGTCCAGCGCCTCACGGGGAACCTCTATGGAAACTTCGCCGTAGTCCAAGGTTAAGGTCGCCCCTCCCCACGATATTTTATAAACTTTTCCGTCCTTAAAGGAAATTTTATAAACTTCGGTCTCCGCCCACTCCGTGCCGGGATTTTGAGTGAGCTTTGCGGAGTACGTCTCAGATAAGCTGTCGTAGACGAATGCCGCAAACAGATCCTCTATCTTCCCTTTTACTGTTGCAGCGCCCGCCGTTGCGGCGTATTCATAGCTTACGGGCAGAATTTGTGACAGGGGGTACTGCGTGCCGATCTGCGCTATCGCCTCTTCGGCGGTGCCGTAATCCTGCGTATGTACGCTCCAATAGTACTCGCCCGTATAATAATATTCGGAATACGTATATTTTTTTACGCTGCCGCCTGCCGCAACGGTGTACACTTCTTCTCTTTTAGTCAGAGGTGAGCCGTCCGCGACGCTTTCACTCTTTAAATATGCTTTGCCTCCGACATAATCTATAAGATATTCGGATCTGTACGTCGTCCCGCCCGACTTTAAAACGGATCCTATGCCTATCGTTTTCGACGCGAGGGTGTCGGCAAACGCCTGCTTCCACTGCGCCGCGGTTGCGATGTCCCCCCCGCCACGGCGTCCTCGCCACTGCCCATATCTCCGTTGCCGTCATACGAACCGCTGGGGCTCTGGGTAGCGTTCCCGCCCGACTCCTTTGCACCTCCGCACGCCGCAAAACCGAACGCAAACGCGAGCGCCAGAGCCGCAGAAAAGGAAATAATTGCTTTTTTCATAAGTACTCCTTTTTACAACGATTATACAAAAAAAGAGGCTTACTGTCAACTCTGATTATAATGCGCACGCGCGGACAAGTATAATATATTTGCACGTTTAATCGCTTGATAAAAGAAATAAAGTGTGATATAATAAAAATATTCAAACAAATCAAATAATTATGCAGTTTTAATTGACCTGTGAGAGGACTTAAATGAAAGGTAAATTTTTAGCCGTGATATTGGCGGGAGTTGCCGCCGCGGGGCTTGCTTTCGGGCTTGCCGCCTGCTCGCGCGGGGAGAGCAACAACGAGATTGTGGACGTGCCGGGCAACGTGGAGGATTTTGACGTGAGCGGCCCGCCCGACTATGTTGGCGGTTCCACACAAAATTCGGGGCTGTTGTTCGAGCAAAACGCCGACGGCAGCTATACCGTAATGGGGTTTGACCCCGAAGCCGAGGCTAAACCCGACCTCACCGTGCCCTCCGCGTACAACGGCGGGGCGGTAACGGCAATAGCCGAAGGCGCGTTCAGCGGCTGTACGGATATTGTGAGCGTTTCCATTGCAAACAGCGTAACGCAGATAGGCAACAACGCGTTTGCGGCGTGCCTGGGGTTGAAGAGCGTGAGGATTCCCGCCGCAGTACAGACTCTGGGGCAGGGCGCGTTCCGCAATTGCAGTGGGTTGCGCGCAGTTATATTCGCCGAGGGAAGCGCACTGCAAACCATAGGCGGGAGCGCGTTCAACGGTTGCACGCAACTTACCAAATTCACTGTGCCTGACAGCGTTAAAACCATTGAGGCGCAGGCGTTTTCGGGCTGTTCTTCGCTGCAATCGTTCTCTTCTTCCGCAGTGGAAGAGCTGGGCGAAAGGGCGTTTGCCAATTGCACCGCGCTCATTGATGTAAATTTAGGCACAGCGCTTAAAAATGTCGGCGCGTCGGCGTTTGCCGAGTGTTCGGCGTTAAAGCAAATAGTGTTGCCCGACAGCGTAATTTCCTTTGGTTTGAACGTGCTGTTGCACTGCACCTCGCTTGAAAAACTGACTATCCCGTTTGTCGGGGCGTCGAGGGAGCTTGCCCTGCTCGACCCGCCGGAGGTACAGCCTGAGGTACAGCCGGAGGAAGGCGGGGAGACAGAGGACGACGGGGGCGTAGACGAACAGACGGAAAAGACGCACCTGGGATATTTGTTCGGCGCGCCCACTTTCAGCGGCAACGACCAGATGAACGGCGACTACGTGCCCAAAACGCTTGAATACGTAAGAGTTACGGGCGGAGAAAAAATTGCGGCATACGCCTTTGCATATTGTTATAACCTTAAAACCATAATTCTTGCGGACAGCATAGAAGTGCTTGATAACGACGCTTTTGGACAGTGTATGAACGTGCAAACCCTTGTGTTGGGCAGTGGATTGCGGGAAATACGTGAAGCGTTGTTCGGGCTCCGCACGTATTCCGCAACCGACCCCGAAACTTTACCGCTGAATATATACTACACGGGCACTGCCGAGAGCTGGAACGACATTGTCATAGACGAAACCAGGCCGACTCCCCTCTTTATGCCGAACGCGCTTATTATCGACGCCGTAAAGTTCTATTACAGCGAAACGGAGCAGGACGCGCAACATTGGAGATATGTTGACGGCATGCCCAAAGTTTATGACAATTGATTAAATAAATTACCGCCCGACGTGCTTTTACGCACGTCGGGCGGTTTTTTTTATGCTGTTAGAAACGAACGCTTAAATCCTCTTGCGGGAGCCGCATTTACGGAGTTGAAAGCGGTTAGAAGCGAACGCTTATAATCCGCTTTCGACAACGGCTCAGAAACGAGCAAGACAAGGAGCGCGCGTAAACGACGACGGGAGCGTACATAGACGTACGTAACCGAGGAGTGCGTAAGCGCGACACCGTATTGCGAAGTTTATCAGCCGTTGTCCTCGGCAGGAAAATCCTGGTAGACGGGACCGTTAAACACAAACATCGCAATATTCAGGCCGTCGGAGTTTTCTCCCTCCACCTTTATTGTTATGGTATTTTTGCCCGCTTTGAGCGCTATTGTTTGCTGGCTGACTTCGCCGTTGAACACATAGTCCGTGCCGTCAACCGTTATTGTTACGGTGCGCTCGCCCAAAGTTGCCGTGGTGAAAAAGAAGGTGTATTCCTCTTCTTCCGCTATCTCTATTTCGCCCGTGCAGGAACCCGTAATGATATTGGCTACAACTTCGGGGTGTTCCTCCTGCTTGTTTACAACGTAGTAGGGGCTGAGTTTTATGGGATGGGGAACGTCCCTGTCCGCCAGCTCAAAGGTGTGTTCGCCCGCGCCCGATATTGTAAACACGAGCGGCTGGCCCTCTTCAACCTCGAAGTTGCCTATCTCTATGCCGCTTGCGGGGGCTACAACCGTTCTGCCGTTAAACGTTACTGTGTATGCGTCGCCCGCCGTGCCCACTATGGAGTGTGTGCCCGTCTTTTGCGCAACATACACAAGTTGCATGAAGGACTCTTCGTCCTCGCCCGTGGCCGCAGGTACGGTAACGGTGTTTTCGCCGATTACAAGGGTGTTTTCCTCCGTCAGCTTTATTATATTTACCGTTGCGCCCGGATTTGCCGCGGTTATATACTCCCACGCCGCTACATATCCGTCGTCAACGGTGGTTTTTACAACATAGTTGCCTATATTCAAATCAAATTCCGCAGTGCCCGTGCCGTCTGTAAGAGTAACTTCGCTGCTGCCCGCCTTGGTTGCGCCGCTGTATATCTCCACCGTAACTTTGCCCGTGTAGTCCGCGGGCGCGTTTACCGTTACGGGCAAGGGCGATTTGTATTGTACGGCGTTTGAAGGCACGCTGTCCAGATACTCGTCTTCACCCATCGCCACAACGGTATATTCGTATGTGCCGGGGGCGAGGTTGGCGGGATTTATGGTATAGCTGACGGTGGTCTTGGGATAGCGTCTGTCCCTTTCGCCGTTTAAGTATATCTGGTAGCTTGCGGCGTTTTCCACCGCGCCCCATGTTATTTTTGTGCCGTTTAAGGTGATTTGCGGCGCAGACAAAATTTTGATTGTCGCCGCGTTGGAGGCTTCGCTGTCCGGATAACTGCCGTCCGCGCACACCGCCTTTACGGTGTATGCGTATTCGCCGCCCGCCGTCTGCGTTACGGTGTAAGATGTCTCTTCCGTCGTCTGCTTTAAGGCGTCGTTTTCATACACTTCGTAGCCCGTGGCGTTTTCCACCGCGCTCCAACTTATGACCCTGCCGTCCGCCGAAATTTCGGGGGCGTTCAGGGGTTGCTTTTTTTCTTCCTTTGCGCAGGCAACAAGCCCGACCGCCATTGCCGACGCGCAGAGCGCGCATATTGCGGCAATCAATATTTTTTTGACTTTCATATATCCTCCTGTTTGTTACTCATATGTTCCGCAGGCAAACAGCCACATGCACTTTTCGGAAGAGCTTATACCCAGCTCTTCGCCGCCTCCGTCGCCATCCCTGAAAATGAGATAGTGCTTTGCGTATTCCTGCAAAAATGTTTTGAGTTCCTCGTTTACGGGGTGCGCGCCGTCCGAGTTGCACTTTCTTAAATCTTCATGTAAAACAATTATCTCTTTGCCCTCGCGTTCGGGGTCGGGCTCCCTGTAACGGCCCGTGTACGTTTCCATAAAGTGATGATAGTCGTTGTAGTGGAACTCGTCGTAGTTATAGTCGCCCACGCCCAGCCGCAAATCAAAACTGTCCAGACGCGGATTTTGGTCTTCCTCCCATTCGGGGTGGAAGTAGTAGTTGTGCAAAAACGCGTCGTAGGGCGGTTCTCCCACATTCTCAAAGTAATACGTGGCGCTTTCTAATTTGACATATATCTTTTTGAGATATTCGCCCGTGTCGGGGTCTATGATATAGTAAAAACCATCCTCCGGGTTGAGTTTAATGCGGTCGGTAAGGGTGCCGTCGGCATTCCTTCTGTACGCTATGTCGTCCAGATTTATACCTCTCTCCGCAAATCTGGCGAAATGCTCACCATTTTCGTCGTCATAGGGGTAGTACGGCCCGTTGGAAGTTATTACGTATGTTTCGCCCTCTGCGCTTGAAGCGTCGCCCTCGTAGGTTATGGAAAAGTCAACCGTTGCGGGATAGAGTTCCTCCGAAACGCAGTCGGCAAACAGCTTAAAAGTCCACACGTTGCCCACATAGCCCTGCGGGCACTCCACAACATAGCGGAAGTTTCTGGTGAATGAGGAGGACGCGCCGCCCGTATCGCAGTCCTCGTAGTCGTTCTCGTTAATATTGGCAAAGGAGCCGGAAAATCTCCTTATCCTGGGGTTTATTTCGTTTACCGCCGCGTCCACCCAGGACTCTATATAGTATTTGCCGGGCACGGTAGGGCGGTAGCTGTAATACAGCCCCTCCTCCGCCGAAGATACTATTGCGCGGTAGGTGCCCGTGGTGTCCATGACTATGCAGTCGGTGTAGGGGTCGGAACCTTTATGCCCGCCCGCGGGCGATACTATGGGCAACAGCTCTATTGTTACATCGCGGTTGTCGTTGTCGGCATAGTTGCCGTTGGGATTATAGGTGAACCCGGCGGGCAGGTTGGATATCGTTACGCGGTAGTCGCCGTCCATGCCGCTTTTCGTTGCAACTCCGTTTGCGTTGAACTCCGCCTCGGCAATGTGCCCGCCGTCGTCCGTCCAGCGCGCCGTAATGCCCACGGGATTATAGGTGGCGCCGCCCTGCTCGGTCAGGGTAACGGTAAAAGTATAACCTTCCTCTTCACCGCCGCTGCTTCCGCCGTCTCCGCCGTCCTGTCCGCCGCCGTCGCCCTGGTCGGTTATTATGGGCGGGGTGTACACTCCGCCGCAACCGGCCGAAAACGCCGCCGCCAATATCAATGTTATTATTAAAATTATAGCTCTTTTCACTTTGTTTCACCTCCGCCCTTCTTAAAAGCGCCGAAGAAACTTACAACGTCCTCCCATTTGAGTTTGCGCACAACTATATCCGCCACGTACAGCACAATGCAGATTATAAGCAGAGGCAAAGTTAAATCTATTGCGTAGGTGCCCGTGGAGTTTTCGTCGTTTTCGAGTGTGAGTTCGCCGTCCAGGCTCACCTGCCCCCTGCCGTTCAGCGCCCTGAAAAGCACGCCCGCGTCAAAGGAGGCAAATTCATTGTATTCGTCGGCATAGGGCACGTTTACGTACGCTTCGGTAGTATAAGTCAAGTCGTAGTAGCTGTACGTTACGGAAATATCGTATCTGCCCACGTCTGCGCTGGCAAAGTCGTAGTAATAATAGTATTGGTTAAATGCAAAATTTTGATTTGTAACACTGCCGTCGGGGGCGGTAACCTCTATTGTCGCAACGGCGTTGAAGCGGGAGGTTGCGGGCACTATCCTAACGGAAGTGTATCCGCCGCCGCGCTCCACGTCCAGCACAAACGGGTAGTCCGTCTTTTGGGAAGGCAGAGCCGTTTGCAGTACGTTGCGGGAGAAAGTTTCCAAAATTCCCGCGCCTTCCCAGCCTTCCACCCACTTGCCCGCGAATGCGCCCGTAAAGGTGGAAACTTTGCCGTTGCCGTAGTTCCAATAGCTGTACAGCGGCACGGGTCTTGCGCTTGCGTTTTCGGTGCGCCTGTACTCCGCCTGCAACACGGTGGTTGCGCTCAACTTCGCACGGCTGTTCACAAATCCCGAAATCTGCGGTATGTTCCTCACGTCTATATCGTCAAGCACGCTATCCGAAGCGCGGCTGACGCGCACGGTTGTGTCTTCCTGAATTACTTGCTCCGTCTGCGAATCGACAATCTCCTTAAATAAGTCCTCGTTCAAATCTTCCTGGTTATCCGAAAGATAAAGATCGCCGTGCCCCGTCTGCGAAATATGTTCCAACAGCGTGCCGCCGGAGTCGTCGCCCGTCTTTCTGCCCACGTCGAAAACAGACGTGGTTATGCCTGCGTTGTACATTTCCGCCGCAACTTCCACGGGATCGTGCGGGTCGCTGCCGAAGTTTGCGCCGTCCGTTATGAGCATTACCTGCTTTTGGCTGTAAGGTAAATTTTCTATTATTTGATACGCGTTGTACAGTCCGCTTCCTATCAGCGTGCCCTGTTGTACGCGCAGATCGTCTATCGCCTTGGATATTACCGCACGGTTGGAGCCGTCGGTGGGCTGTAACACAAGTTTTGCCTCACCGTAAAAGGTTACCAGGCACACCTGGTCTCCCTCGCCGAGCAATCCCGCAAGCCGCGTAGCAACCTGCTTTGCAACCCTGAAATGGTTTTGCTGGTTCATGCTGTACGAGGAGTCCACAACCAGCGCCAAAAGGCGGGCGTCGCTGTTGTTGCCGAACTGTACGGGCAACATTTCCCCAAGGGAGACTGCCGCGTCCTCTGCGCTGTTCTGCAAACCGAGGTCGCCGTAGGTTACAAGGCTCTTGCCGAACATGGATACGGCTGTATCGAGGTTGCCAACAAACTCACCCGCGCCCTTGAAGGCCGTTACGTCCGCATCCGAAAGTATTATTTCATCGTATTTGCACAGTTCTTCCACCGTGAAGGGCACGTCCTTTACGGGCAGGCCGAGGTTATTATCGGCGGATATGCCCTCGGTGAAGTCGTATATTTTTACGCCCGCGGTATGTATGCCGTTGATATACTCCGCCTTGGTCCTTGCCTTGACCGTGTCGTCGTTTTCGTAGATATCTATGCCGCACTTGCCGCCGTACCTGTCGACAAGCGCCCTTACGGTGCCGAAATCGCCCGTTACGGCAAGTACGTTTATGTCGGCGGACACCGTCTGCGTAAAGGTATAGGAGTTGTTTTTGTCGCTCGCGTCCTCTCCGGCGGTTATTTTAACCTCGTAACCGAAAACGCCCGCCGCAGACGTATCCAGGTAGAAGGATACATTGTTTTCCCCCGCAGTGAGGTCGGGCGCGGTGCGCGACACTTCCGTACCGTCTTTATACAGCGTGAGAATGGCGTCGCTTGTGGCGTAGCTCGAACGAACGGTTACTTCCGCACGTTCCTCGGCGTTCAAAAATGCCGAACGTGTGAATTTTACGTCGGATATCTGCACTTCCCGCGAACTTTCCGAAAGGTTGTCGTCCAAAAATATTGCGTCCACGCGTATGTCGGCCGCTTCCAGCGCGTCCACGGCGCGGCGGACGGCGTATGTGTCGCTCTCGTCCGTCTGCTTTGCGTCGGTTATAAGCACTATTCTCTTTATCACGTCGTTGCCGAACAGCCCACCGGCATAGTTCAGCGCAGAAGCTATGTCCGTTTGGCTGTTGTCGACCTGCGCGGTTTTCACGCTGGGCAAATCGCCCGGATTTACGGGCTCCGAGACAAGTTCATAGTCCTTGCCGAAGCAAACCAGCCCCACTTTGCTGTTTTGGGGGAGCTTTAAGTTCTGTATATATCCGTCCACCTCGTCGAGATTTTTGTCGGCGGAATAGGATACGTCGGCAACAACATAAACTTCCGTTCCCGTGAGGACGGAAATAAATGTTGTTCCCGCCGCCGCAAACGCTATTAAAAGCGCCATTACGACGTGCATGACTATGGAAGCTATGTTGTGGCCGTTCCTGTTCTCCTTTCTCACCGAAATAAAGAAGGGCACGAGGAATACGAGCGCAAGCGGCAGGCCTATTAAGAGTAACCAGGGGTTAGCGAAGTTGATACTGTTCATAACAATACACCCCAAAATCCACCGCAACCACAACGGCAAGAATTATAAATATTATAAGTAAATCGTCGTAAATGCCGGGCAATCCCCCTGCCGCAGGTTGGCCCGAAAGTACAAACGACTCCTCCTCCGAAACGGGTTGGCGTTCGGCGTAGGGCAGTGCGGAAAAGACGTTCAGCCCGCGCTCCGTTCCGTCGCCCATGGTCAAATATATTTTGTATGCGCCCACTTCGGTGAGTTCGCACTCGCTTACAACGGTGTTTATGTCGGGATAACTCTCCTTGCCGGACGGGGAAACCACTTTGACCCCCTTACAGCCCGGCAAAATGTTTATCTGCAACATATCCCCGCACATAAAAGAGGTCTGTTCAACCACTTCGGGGAAGGAATATGACAGTAGGTTGGAGATGAGAGTTACGCAGTCGAGCGAGAGTGTGAACGCCGCGGAATCCTGCAAGCCGAAGGCAAACACAACCTCGCGGTTGCCGTAGGCGTTTGCGCCCGAAAAAATCAAAGGACTGCCGTCGCAGGTGGCGTACACCGTGAAGTCGCCCCCGCCCGTGCCGAGTTTTACGTATTTCTTTAAGAGGAACTCCCTCTCCTGCACGCCCGAAAGTACCTTTCTCACGGCGGTTTTGGTGGACGTGGAGTAGGCCGCGGGCAAGCGGGCTTCAACTTCCGTCTGGTAGCTGAAATTTGCGCCCTCCGGGCTTTCACCGGGGTTTACATACCACACCGAGCCGTCCGTGGGGGTGGAGTCGGGCACGAAATTTTCGAATATGTACAGCCCGTAGCCCGTCTGGCCGCTGTACTCTTCCGTGCTTATCCTGTCCACCTGCGTGTTGCCCGCCGCCGTAAGCGCCGAGCGCAGGAATATTGCGCCGTCCGAAACGAGCAATGTGCGCGAGGCGTTCTCGTGCCTGATGTTATATATTGTGAGCGAATTATCGAGAGCGAGGTCGTCCTGTTCGGCTATTTTAAGCTCGAACGAGGCAAAGTCGCTCAAATCCGTTTCAATGGTGAAGTCCTGCTCTTCGCCGGCGGCAAGGGAGAGTTTTTGCGTTTTTAAGGGCTCTTCCTCCCCGTTTACGCGAAGTTCAAGCGTTACTTCCGCCGCGCCCGTATAGGATACGGCCTTGCCCGTTATGTCCATTCCGCCCGTGGTAAAGGCGTACTCCGCGGAGGAAACGGCAAAGTTTTCCGCTTCCCCGTTCACGTTTATTATTTCCACGTTTTGGCTCTGCGCGTAAACTTTATCCGTTATCAAATATGTCTTGGCGGCGGGGTTTTGGTTGAAGTACTTTTGCGCCTCTGTGAGCGCGTCCGAAAGCCCCGTGTCCTTGTACGCCCGCTCCAAGCCGTCTATCGCCTCTATGGCGCGCTCCTTTACGGTGTAGTCCTCGAATATGGTTTCGGTTGTGCCGCCGGCGTATATGAGCGTGTACGTACTGCCCTTTACGGAGCCGTTTATAATTTCCTTTATCCTCTCCCTGCCCTCGTCAAAGCGGGTGGAGCCGCCTTCGGTCATGCTCATACTGCCCGAACCGTCAAAAATAAAGCAATATGCTTCCGCCGCGCCGTTCACCGAAATTATGGGCTGGGACACTATTACCGCAACCAAAATTACGGCGAGTATCTGCAATATCAAACTGAGTATGCCCGTGAGCCTGTTTATGGGCACGCGGCGCCTTAAAAATTTTTCGCTGAGCGTCCAGAGATATGTGGAGGCAACCGTCTGCTCTGTGTACCTGTTTTTGATTATATATATCAATATGAGTACGGGTATGCCGAGCAACGCCAAAAATCCGAGGGGATTTAAAAATCTCATTTGAACACCCCCGCGGTTATAAGTTTATCCAAAAATATCTTGTCGGGCTCCTCGTTGGACGCCGCAAGAATATAGTGCCCGTTGCGGGCAAGACAGTAGTCGCGTATCCTGCCCGTGGCAAATTCCAGCGCGCGTTTGTAGGCGCGCACTATTTCCCTGTTTATGTTTTTGCGGTAGTATTTGGACGGATCCTCGCTGTCGAAAAGGTGCATTTTGCCCCGCGTTTTGGGGTTTAGCTCCTCCCGCGAGAGCACCTGCACGCAGAGAATATCCCTCTTTTTCGAGGCGAGATGGTCGATTGCGGCGGTGAAGTCGCTGTCCGTCAAAAAGTCGGAGATTATAACCGAAAACCCGTCGCCGTACCCCACCGTGGAGGGCAAAATGGCCTCCGATATCCTGCTGTCGCCGTCGAACTCTATACCGTTGAGTTTGTCTATATTGTTGTAGAACGCCTCCCTGCCGAGCATGTTGGAAATTATTTCCTCCGCCCTGCCGCCGCGGACGGCATAGATTGAAACCCTGTCCATTTCGCACACGGAAATAAAGGCGAGTGCGGCGGCGATTTTTATCGCCTGCTCGTCCTTTTTGCTCTTGCCGTACGCCATGGAACGGCTGGCGTCTATATATATGCGGGTATGTACCTGCCGCTCGTCCAGATAGAGCTTTAAGTACAGATTTTCAAAGCGCGCGTAGGCATTCCAGTCGATTTTGGTTATGTCGTCGCCCGCAACATAGTCGCGGTAGTCGGAAAAATCGCAGGAAGAACCGAACGTCTTTGATTGGTGGTTGCCGCCGAAGCGCCCCGCCACGTTGTTTTTGAGGAGGCTCTGCAAGAGTTCTATCCTTGACAAAAACTCCTCATTTATCACCGAATAGCCCATTTTTTACTTTGTTTCGCTTATTATCTGTTTGATTACGTCGTCGACGGTGAGTTTTTCCGCCACCGCCGTATAATTGAGCTTTATCCTGTGCCTGAACACGGGATATGCCAGCGCCTTTATGTCGGCGTAGGATACGTTGTAGTTGCCGTTCATCAGCGCGCGCACCTTTGCGCAGGTGATGAGAGCCTGTGCCGCACGGGGGGACGCGCCGTAGCGCACATATTTTTTTGCCGCCGCACTGCCGCCTTCGAGTTCGGGGTGGGTGTTGGTTACAAGATCCACCGCAAAATTCAACACTTCGTCTATCACGGGCACGCCCTTGGCAAGTTCGCGCATTTCCAGGATTGTCTGTCCGTCAATAACGGCTTCCGCCGTCTCGTCCATGGTTATCTGCGTCATGGAAACTATGTCGGCAAGCTCCTTTTGCGAGGGGAAGGACACTATCAGTTTGAACATAAAGCGGTCCATCTGCGCCTCCGGAAGAGGATAGGTGCCGTCCTGTTCGATGGGGTTTTCGGTTGCCAGCACAAAGAAGGGCTCGCTGAGCCGGTAGGTCTGCTTTGCAACCGTTACTTTATGCTCCTGCATAACTTCGAGCATGGCGGACTGCGTTTTGGGCGTGGCGCGGTTGATTTCGTCCGCAAGCACCAGATTGGCAAATATGGGACCATGCCTGAAAACGGTTGTCATTTTGCCGTTGTCGTCCTTTTCTATTACGTTAGTACCCGTTACGTCCGAGGGCATGAGGTCGGGGGTGAACTGTATGCGCGAAAAGGGCAGGCTCATGGTTTTGCCGAGCGCGCGCACCAAACGGGTTTTGCCGACCCCCGGCACGCCCTCCAACAGCACGTTGCCGCCCGCAATTATGGCGCACAGCACGTTGTCTACTACGTCCTCCATGCCGACGACGTCCTTTTTGAGTTCGCTGCGAATCCTTGCGACCGCGTCGCTGAACTTTTTGACCTTTTGAGCGTTCTCCTCGCTTACGGGCGGGGCAACGGGCTCCGGCCTCTCCTCCGCGGTTACGTTCTGCACGGCCTCCGCCTGGCCAACGTTTTCCTCTTGCCCGTTTGTTTCTCCGGCAGGCAGTTCTACTTTTTCCGCCGCTTCCGTGGATTTTTTAAATTTTTTCATTTTAGCTGTCCTCACTCACATTTATGTTGTTTTACGGCTGTTTCGTGCCGAATAAAAATTCAAAATAAAGTGTTACGGCCGCTCTCTGTTCGTCGGTTATATTCCCGCCGTTCACAAGCTCCTGCACTATCGCGTAATAATCGTTTATCACGTCGATATATTTGCGGTATGAGCCCGTAAAGGGGTCGTAAATTTCGTCCGCCGAGCCGCCTTCCATGCTACCCGTGCCCGAACCGCCCTCATTGTTGCCCGTGCCGTCGCCCTGGCCGCCGCCTTCGCCGCCGATACCGGAGCCGTCGGAGGGTCTGTTCTGCGCAAGTTCGAGGGTGAACCCAAGATTATCGAATATCTGCGCCAGCGCGTTGCGCACATATCTACCCGCCAAAAGGCTGTACGTCTGCACGCAGAGCGCGTCCTCGAATCTCAGTTTATATTTCCCGAAAATATCGTTCAAGCCGTTTTGCAGTTCCTCTTCTTCGGCGGATACGTTGGCCGCAAGCGCGTTCAGCCCGCGGGCGAAGTCTGCCATTTCCAGCCCCAGCCCGGAGGTTATTTCCTCGTTGGTGAGCGCCAGCGCCAGCCCGCCGAACAGCGTGGCCGCCGCGGCGTTTATTTTTGCACAGGTTGCGGCGGGTTCCTCCCCCTCTTCCTGCGCAAGCGTCTCCCTGAACCCGTCAAAGCCGGCGGCAAAACCCAAATCCACGCCCGTGTACATGTCCTGCTTATAGAACCTATCCAAGTCTTTGTAGGCGAGCGCTTCGTAATACAGGTAGGTGTTTCCGCCCTCCATTATTGCCGAGGAGAGCCCTTCCGCCCCCAGGTTTGCAAATTCACCGGCGAGCGCCGCATAGTTTACTCCCTTTTGGGTGGCGCTTGTGGCCGTCTGCCTTGCCGTCTCCACCTTGGTGCGGAGTTCGCCGTTGGTTAAAGTTTCGCCGAGTTCCCGTTTGAGAAGTTCCAGCCCCTCGGTTATCTCACCTTTGGCGTCCTCGCCGAGGCGGCTCTTGTTCACTTCGGCTATCAGTTCTTCGAGTTTGACTATCTGTGATTCGGTTATCTCTGCCGGAATGTCGTCGCCTGTCGGGCCCTGCCCCGCCGAAGCCGTGCCGCCGGGGACGGCTATGCCCGCAACGGCTATTGCGAGCGCAACCGCGAACGCCGCCAAAAACTTCCATATCTTTGAAAACTTGACAGCGGAAACGGAGAGCGCCGCCAATTTTTCGCCCGCCTCCGCGCGCTGTATCTCCACAACCGCGCCGTCTTTGCCGCCGAACGCAAGGGCGGTCTGGGCGCGCTCGTTCAAAGCGTACTCCTCGTCTATCCGCCGCGCAACCTTTTTATCGGTGGGTCTCATTGCAAAAAAGGCAACCGCGCCGCACAAGACGGCCGCGCCTATACCCGCGGGCAGATAGAAAAGAATTTTTGCCTCAACCCCGCCGAGTTTGAGCGACAGAAGAATTATGCCCGCCGTTGCCAGCCCCGCCGCAAGCGCGCAGAGAAGACTGTTCAGCACCGCGCCTATGATATATTTTTTCTTTATTTTTTTAAAGTTGCCGTCCATTCTTATCCTCACGGATTATTTTCCTTTTTTTCAAGATACGCCACTTCGCGGGAAGCTGTGCTCCTTGCCGCCCGGCTGTATTGGGTGCAGGTTACAATCAGCATCCTCTCCGCGCGCACCGTCTCTACGGCGTTTTCGCCCGTGCCCGATATGGTAACGTACCTGAATATAAAGGCGTGTTCGTTTTCAGTCGGGTCATTTTTATTGTAGTTCTTTATGCCGAGAGTATAGGGGGGATTATTCCCGCCGTTTGCTCCCGCAAAGCGGTATCCCGACACGGTTAAAGACATTCTCGTTTCAATATCCTTATATTCATCGTAGATATATACCCGCAACTCGCTCCTGCCCTCGGCGTAGGACATGGGCACGGTGGTACCGTTGGCGTTTACACTGTTCGCTATGCTTATTGTGTAGGCGCGCACGCTTGTGTCATCAACCCCCTGGGGGAAGCTGTCCTCGCTCCAAAATTCGGCGTGCAACACCGGTTTGCCCTTGTAGAGGTCGGCCGCGTCCTCGGTTACCTCCACGGTCGCATTGTCATAATTCCTCCTTATGGAAAACCCGAAGTCCACGGCAACGCTGAGGTTGGGAATTACCTCCGTTTTGAGAACATAGCCGCAAGTACAACGGTATGTCCTGCTGCCGTCGGTCGTGCCCGTGGGGTTTTTGACCTCCGGGGTTACGCTATCTATATCTTCGTGAGGAATCGTCTCCCCCTTTTCGCCGCAGTTTTTGCACACGCGGTAGTGCCCCTGTTCGTCAAATTTCCACTTTGTAAGGTCAAATTCGTGTTCGCCCGTGGCGGGAACGGTGCGGCTCTGCAAGTCGCCGCAGACATCGCACAGCCACAGCTCCTGCCCCTCGTGTATGCACGTGGCGGGGTCGGCAACCGTCAAAAGGGAATATGCGTGTTCGCCCGTGGCGGGGATCTCGTCGTCCTTGGTTGCTCCGCACATTACGCACACGTACCTGCCCCAGCCCGCACTGCCGCAGGTGGGACTCTCCTCAACCATGCTCTCCACAAGCCGCCAGTCGTGCGCCGCCACGCTCGTTTTGCCGCTGCAACCGGGGTCGGTACACTCGTGCCAGTGTTCCGTAAAGGAGTGTTTCCATTCCCTTGACCAGCTGTGCGCCTGCAAGTTGCCCGGAACGCACGCCGCAAGGCCAAGAGACAGACATATGACAAAAACCGACAAAAGTACGGCCGTTGCAAATTTTTTCATATTTACCTCAAAGTAACGCCGCGAACTGCAAATATTATAAAATTATTCAATGCGCGCGCCTTTCATCTATATTAATATTCTGCATTTTTTTGCAATTTCGTATAATTATACAAATTATATCACATATCGTTGCTTTATGCAAGCAAAATACCGCCCATTTGCGATTTTGGACGGTAAAAATTAAAGAGTACAGGCAATATTTTTTGTCAATTATTCCCAACCGGGGGAGAATATGGCACCGATGCGGCGGTTATACAGTAAACTTCCGCCGCGCCCGACTTTTTTAAACATTCGGCCAGGGAGTTTAAAGTTGCGCCCGTAGTGGCTATGTCGTCCACCAGCAACAGTGTCTTGCCCTTTACCGCCTCCCTCTCCGCCTTGAAACACTTTAAAAGATTCTTTTCGCGCCCGGCCTTTGACAGTTCCTTCTGCATTGGCGTGTCCTCTGTTTTTTGCACCGCGCCGCGCAGAAGGGGTATTCCCGAAAGTTCCGCAAGGCTTTGGGCGAGCAGTTCCGCCTGGTTGTAGCCCCGCTTCTGCTCCGCCCTGCGGGTCATGGGCACGAAAACTATTCCGTCCGCGTGTGGCAAAAGTGGCAATTTTTGCGCCATCCGCTCCGCCAGCCAGCCGCAAAGATAGGCCGCGCGCCGCTTGAAGTTTATCAAAAGCAGCACGGAATAATCCTCGTAAACAAGGGCGGAAACTGCCTTTTTGTATTTGGGCAAATCGGCCTTACATTCAATACATATCTCGTTTTTTGAGGTTTTTCTGCCGCAAACGGGACAGGTTGCGCCGTCGTTGAAGCGTAGCCGCTTAAAGCAGTCCGCGCAAAAATCTCCCTCAAAAATTTCAATGCCGCATAAAAGGCACCTGTAACTGCGGGGATAGAATTCTTCCGCGGCGGCTTTTATCGCATTGCGCACGGTTATTTTTTGTTTTTCCATTCTTTTATTATAGCACGGCGGCACGGATACGTCAACACGAGAATTTAAAACTTTGTTTTGCGCATACTCCGCTTATACGGCCCTGCCGCACAGGAGAGTGGAAATGAAAAAGATATTGGCGTCCGCCGCCCTCGCCGCACTTGCCGCGCTTGCCTTTCCGGCCTGCGCAACCCCGCGGAGAGATGGGGAAATTATCGGCGATTATAAAGAGATTACCGCCGTTGAACTCGGCGAAAAACTAAACACGTTCGGCCAAAACGGGTTGTTCGGCGACAGCAATGAGGAAGATTGGAAGTTCGGCGCGGACATTGAAAACAACATTGGGTTCGAGGCCGAAGCCCGCACTGCGGAAGGCGGCTCCCCTGTATTTTTTTGCGGGGCGGAACTCACGGGGCAGACGCAGTTTGTAATGACCAAACAACAGGAAAACGCTCAACTTAAAGCAAAGAGCAGCCAGCGCCTTACAGGCAATTTCGGGAACGGCAAAAAGACAAACTGTTCCGTCGTTATATACTGCGGCGGCAAAAACGTTTACTTTGCCCTGTCGGGGTTGGACGGTTTTATGGGTACGAAGGACGGCAAGTATTTTGCGGAGTGCGACCCGGTCAAAAAAGTGGGCGCCGCGCTCTCCTATTTACAAAAAAATACCGCGGAACTGCCCGAAATTATGCAAAAGTACAAGTTGAAGGCGTTTTGGGACGGCTCTGCGGGGATAAAACTCAAACTTTCGGCAGACCAAAGCTCGGCCTACGCCGCGCTGGCGCGGGCAACGGGGCTTGCGGAGGAGAAGGTGAGGACGGACGTTAAATTCGATACTTGCACGGCGGAGCTGTACCTGGAAACGGACGCGGACGGCGGCTTTATACGCGCGGGACTTATAATGGATATGGACTGCAAATTTGACTTGGGCGGGGAAGTTTTCGGCAGCCCGGTGAGCGGATATTTTAAGTTGAAGGCGGACATTTCCGCCGAAAAATTTGCGGGCGAGATAATTCTGCCCTCTGCGGAAGAGCTGGCGGAATACAAAAAAACGGACTGCCTTAAAAAATAAAAAATTAACGTATAAATTTTTTCACCTGCGGCAATAACCGCGGTATGAAAAATTTTTGTATAGTTTTTTTGGTATTAATCATAATAATTGCAACGGCAGTTTGCGCGGTTACGTTGGGTGAGCCGCGCACGGAAACGGAATATTTGCGCATTCACGTGCGGGCAAACTCCAACAGCGAGGCCGACCAGGACGTGAAATACGAGATAAAGGACGAGGTGGTTAAATTTTTTACCCCCTACGCCGCCCAATGTACAAGCAAGCAACGGGCGGAGGAGATCATCACCTCCCTTCTCCCCGAAATCGAAAACGTGTGCAACGGCGTTTTAAAGGAGCGGGGGTTCGGGTACGGCTCAAAGGCAAGCCTGCGCAAAGAAAAGTTCCCCACGCGGGTCTACGGCGACCTTACGCTTGAAGAGGGCGTATACGACGCGCTGATAATAGAACTCGGTTCGGGCACGGGCGACAATTGGTGGTGCGTTGTGTATCCGCCGCTGTGCTTTACCGCGGGGAACGGAAACGTGAGCTACCGTTCGGCAATTTACGACATAGTGCGGAAGTTTTTTAATAAATCCGCTTAACATATAATACGCTCGCCGTTTGCGGGCAAGGAGGAAAAATGAAAAAAGCACTTAAAATGGGTGTGGCGTGCGTTGCGGTTGCCGCAGTGGGTTGCGCCACCGCCCTGTTCCAATTGGGACACACAAGCGATGAACTCGCCGCGCCCCCTTACGTTCAAACTGCTGTTTTGAAGCAGGGTGCAAGCGGCGGCGAAGTTAAGGAATTACAGAGGCGTTTAAAGCAGTGGGGATATTACTCCGGCGCGGTGGACGGAATTTACGGCAAAGGCACTGCCGAAGCCGTTAAATACTTCCAGCGCAAAAACGGGCTCAAAGCCGACGGCATAGCTGGCAAGGCCACTTTCGAGGCGCTGGGCATGAACGAATCGGCAAAGGCCCTTGAAAACAACGGCGGCCAGAGCGCGGGGTCCAACTCTTCCTATACAAGCTCCGACACATACCTTTTGGCCAAATGTATCTACGCCGAGGCGCGCGGGGAGAGCTACGCGGGACAGGTTGCCGTGGGCGCGGTCATTTTAAACCGCGTGCGCTCTTCCAAGTTCCCCAACACCATTTCGGGCGTTATATACCAGACCAACGCGTTTACGGCCGTATCCGACGGACAGATAAATCTTTCGCCCGACAAAACGGCGTTAAACGCCGCGCAGGACGCCATAAACGGCTGGGATCCCACCTACGGTTGCCTTTATTACTACAACCCCGCGGTGGCAACGAGCAGCTGGATATTCGGCAGGGAAACGGTTACCACGATAGGTAAACACGTATTTGCAATTTAGGGGGTAAATTATGGAGAAAAAACAAGTTTCGAGCGGCGCAGAAAAAGCCGAAAATTTAACTACCGCAAAATCCAAAAAAAGCTCCTCTTCCAAGGGCGGAAACAAGAGCACGGTGAAGGAGCAATCTGCACCTTCAACCAAAAAAACTCAACACGTTCCCGCAAAAAAGTCTAAAACGGCGGCCAAGGATAAGGTTGTAAACCAGAAGAGAGCGCAAAAAAAGCAGGAGAAAGAAAACAAAAAAACCGAGCGCGCGAAGATACGCGCCGAAAAGAAGCAAAAAAGGCTTGAAAAGAAGCTGGAAGCAAAACAGAAAAAGCTGGACAGGATTGCCCTTTCAAAGGAAAAGCGCGCGGAGAGAAAGGAACAGCGCAAGGAACGCAGGGAACTTTTGAAGCACGAGACCAAAGAGGCGAGAATAGAGCGCAAAAAGGCCGAAAAGCAGGCGCGCATAGAGGCAAAAGTTGCAAAGCGTCAGGCGGCCGCCGCCGAGAGACAGGCAAGGCGGGAACACCGCTTGAAGGTTCGCGCACAAAAACGCGCCGCCAAGAACGACAGAAGGCATGCGCCCGGTTTCGGCGGCTGGCTGGCGGCGGTTATAAGCCTGGGCGTTGTTACACTGGCCCTCGGCACAATGCTGGCCTTCGGCTGGATGTATATGGGCGGGGTTCAGGCGGACATGGCGTCTATCCACACGGAGAGCCTGTACGAACTCAACTCGGTTATAGATAATCTCGACGCAAATCTTTCAAAGGCGCGCGTTGCCAACACCAGAAACGAGCAGGTGAGACTCCTTTCGGATATCGCCGTGGAGAG
This sequence comes from uncultured Clostridia bacterium, assembly GCA_947629665.1. Classification (GTDB taxonomy): domain Bacteria; phylum Bacillota; class Clostridia; order Christensenellales; family Borkfalkiaceae; genus Coproplasma. The sequence continues at coordinate 31,916 of CANREJ010000007.1, read as the reverse complement.
TGAAATGGCCGAAACCATTTTGGAGCGCTTCCCCGTGGACGCACAGCTCACGCAGAACATGACGTCCTTTGTGAACAAGATGGGCGACAGTGCGCAGAGCATGCTTTACTCGGTGGCGAACGGCAAGAGACTTACCGACAGCCAGATAGCGACTATCGATTATATGTACGAAACCAATAAAAAGTTAAAGGAAACGGTGAACGGGATCGCCTCGGCGGCGGGACAGAACGATATACTCGAAATGCTCCGCGGCAACACGGACGGCATAATATACGTTGCCTTTGACGATATAGAGAACACCCCCGTTGAGGTGCCCACGGAGATAAACGACGGTCCCTTTGCCGAAAATACCGACAAGGTGAGCGCGAAAAACCTGGCGGGGCTTGAAGAGATAAGCGCGGCAAAAGCCGAGGAACTTGCCCAAAAGTACTTTGCCGACTACGGCGTTACGGGCGTAAGCTGCACGGGCGAGGTGATTGCAAAGGAAATAGCTTGCTACAACGTTACCGTCTCCACAGACGACGGCGATATGTGGGCGCAAATTTCCAAAAACGGCGGCAAGGTAGTTGAATTCAACAGCTACAAGGATTGCTCCGATAAAAACTTCTCGGTTGAAAGGTGCACCGCCATTGCGGAGGACTTTTTGGAGGATCTCGGCTACACGGGCATGAAGGCAGTGTGGACGAGCGAAAACGGCACGACATGCAACCTCAACTTTGCCTACGTTGACGACGGCGTAATAGTTTACAGCGATATGGTGAAGGTAAAGGTGTGCGAGGAACGCGGCATTGTAACGGGCATGGAGGCCATAAGCTACGTTCTCAACCATACAAAGAGGAACATGCCCACGGCGGCCGTCTCCAAGGCGGAAGCAAGGGAAAAACTCAACACGAACCTGCAAATTAAGACTTCAAGGCTGGCTCTTATACCCGTTGAAGAGGGCGAAAGACTTGCCTGGGAATTCTACGGAGTGTACGGCGATAACGATTACTACGTGTACGTCGACGCAAAAACCGGCCAGGAAATACAGCTGTTCACGGTTGTAGGCACCGCCCAGGGCAGAGCGTTAATGTAGTCAAATAAAAAAACTGCGGAGTTTTCTCCGCAGTTTTTTTATTTGGTTCTGTTTTTACAAACACCAATACAAGCATACTTTACCGCAAGTCAAACGTAGCGGCGTGTCGCCGCTGACAGGTATCTTAATTGCCTTTACGCTTGACGAAGGTTGATGCTATTCAAACAAAAAAATGCCGCCTGGCTTGCAAAAATGCAAACCAGGCGTTTTTATTTACCGTTCCATCGTACCCCGACCAATCCACGAGGGGATTCTCTCGCGCTCCGCGACTCGAAATGACATGAAGTAATTAGCTACGTACATATTTAAAAATTGCGGAAGCTGTAATTACGCAGTCTACAAGCGGTTAGAAGCGAGCAGAGCAAGGCGCGCTAAATTTTTAAAATAAATTACGGCGCAAGCAAGCTACGCTTGCGCCAGCGCACCCCATTTGCGCATACCTGCGCCTCTGCGGGGTGAATGCCCGCGATTATATTATATGTGCGCCCTTATAAATCGCGGGCAGAGGGCGAGGAGCCCTAAAAATCACGGAAATTCGCAGTGCGCGCAACCGCACGAGAATTTCGTGAACTCTTTTAGTAATACGTTACTACTACCTGTTCGGGCTGTACAGCCCTCTCCACCTTTTCGGCAACCAACACCGGGCCCTTTGAGCGGTAAACGGCGTTGTATTCATATATTATTTTTGCCGTTACGGTGAGCCAGTCCCGCGTTTGCACTTGCGGCGCGCCGTCGCCGAGCTTGACGGCAAAACCGTCGTAGGCGATATCCGCCTCGCAACAGGTCATTATATGTCTGCCCAAAACTATATAGCCCTGGGGCACCTTTTTGGAGAGCGCAACCATTCCCTTAAACTTTACGCGCTTGCCCACGTAGTCCATGGTGTTTTCTGCCATGTCGCGGTAGAACCAGGCGAAGTCCCTGTCCTCTATCTCTATGATTTTTGCGTTCTTGTCGAAGGGGAGCGGGTCCTCTATGTCGTCAAATTCGGGATTTCCGCCCAAATATTCATACACTATGTCCGGCCGCCTGGAAACGCCGCGGACTATTTTATGGAACTCCATTTTGTCCATCTGCGGCTTGAAGCGGTTGAAAACCACCATCTGCGTCATCTGTATTTTATCGAATACAAGCTGGCGCATGTTTTGGTTGTAGCCCAAAAAAGTGTTTGCGTCAAAGAAGGTCATCATCTGGTTAATGACCCAGCTCTCCGGCATGGCGTCAAAGAACTGCTGTAAGAGCCACATGCCGTTGTATTCCACAATTATCCTCTGCGGCTTGTGCTTATTTGTGAGTTCTTCCAGATTTTCAAGCGTAAGCTCCCCAGCGTTTTCAAGGGTAACCACTACCACGTTTTTAACCTTGAACGTGTGCGGGTCGTACTCCTCTTCGCCCTCCTCGCACACTAAAAGCATGGTCTTTTCGCCGTTCTCCATGCGGGGGTCTTCAAGCGTTTCCTGAATGAATTTGGTTTTACCCGACTCCAAAAAGCCGAGAAAAAGATAGACGGAAATTTCGTCCATAATTATACCTGAAATGTCAATATATGTTGAGTTTTTAGACGCCGAAGAGCTCTTTCAGCTCCTCTTCGTCGATCTTTGAACCTATCACGCACAGTCTGCCCGCGTACGCCGCCGCGCCCTCGCGGATGTCCGTTTGTCTGGGCACGTAGTCAAAGTGCAACCACTTGCCGTCGCCGCCCGCAACTATGCCCTTTGCGCGCAGTATAGTGCCGAAGCGCACCGCGTCGGAAAGCTGTGAGAGCATGTCTTTGAGTTCCTCCGCGCCGAACGCCTTGCCCGTTTCAACTCCCCAGCTTGTAAACACTTCGTCCGCATGGTGGTGATGGTGATGATGCTCATGGTTATGCTCGTCCTCATGGTCATGATGGCAATGTTCGTGCTCATGCTCGTCCTCATGGTCATGGTGGCAATGTTCATGCTCGTGTTCGTGCTCATGTTCATGGCCGTGGTCGTGATGGCCGCAACAGCATTCATCATCGTCATGGTCGTCATGGTCGTCATCGTCGCAGACGTCCTCCATAAGCTCCCGCAACTCGCTTTCAAGCGTGTCGGCGTGTTCCATTGCCGAGAGTATATCCTTGCCGTCGAGCTGTTGCCAGGGGGTGGTTACAATAGTGGCTCCGGCGTTGTGTCCGCGCACGAGTTCCACCGCCTTTGCGAGCTTTTCGGGGGAGGTTACGTCGGCATGCGAAAAGATTATACATGCCGCCGTTTCTATCTGGTCGTTAAAGAACTCGCCGAAGTTCTTCATGTACATTTTGCACTTGCCCGCGTCCACAACTGCCGAGAAGGTGTTGATTTTGGCGTCTTGCAGACCCGCCTCCGCCACGGCGCGGATAACGTCCGAGAGCTTGCCCACGCCCGACGGCTCTATGAGTATCCTGTCGGGGGCGTATTCCTCCTGCACTTTTTTGAGAGCCTTTGCAAAGTCGCCCACGAGCGAACAGCAAATACAGCCGGAGTTCAGTTCGTTGATTTTTATGCCCGCGTCCGCCAGAAAGCCGCCGTCAATGCCTATTTCGCCGAATTCGTTTTCAATCAATACGAGTTTTTCGCCCGCATAAGCCTCTTTAATGAGCTTTTTGATGAGCGTGGTTTTGCCTGCGCCCAAAAATCCCGAAAAAATATCGATCTTTGTCATTTTGCACCTCGTAAATCCTTTAAATTTTCACAGTTATTTTATACCCTTTTTTTTGTATAGTCAACCAAAGAGTCCCGCGAATTTTCGCGGGACCCGTTAAGTTTATTTGTTTTATCAATAGGTGAGTTTCCTGAAAGAGCCGTCCTTTTTGTGGATCATTATGTTGGCTTCCTGGTTTTCGGCAAGCGGCTTGCAGTATTCGATTGCCTCCGCCTGCGTGTTGAACAGCTTTATTGCCTTTCCTGCGCCTGCCGCTTTTACCTGCCACATGCCGTCCGACTTTCTCAAAGATATATGATATACCTTTGTAGCGGGTTTGGCCACGGGGGCCGCCGCTGCTGCGGGAGCGGGTTTAGCCGCGGGCTGACTGTTTTGCGCGGGAGCGGGTTTAGCCGCAGGTTGCTTTTGCGCAGTTGCGGGAGCGGATGCCGGTTTTGCCGCAGGCTGACTGTTTTGCGCGGTTGCGGGTTTCGCCGCAGGTTGGTTGTTTTTCGCAGGAGCGGGTGCGGGTTTGGCCGCGGGTTGCTTCTGCGCGGGAACGGGCTTTGCCGCTGTCTGGCTCTTTTGCGCGGTTGCGGCGGCGGGTTTGACCGCGGGCTGCTTCTGCGCGGGAGCAGGGGTTTCCTCGGCCTTGCCGTCCTTCATGACAACAACGACGGGCTCTGCCTTCTGTTCCTTTTGGGCAGGGGCGGGAGCCTCTTCAACGGGCTGTGCTTGCTCTGCGGAATCGGCAACAACTTCCGTATTTTGCGGAGCGGTTTCCTCGCTTGACGTTGCAGGGGCGGGGTCGGTGGCGTTCTGTGCGGCAGCCGCGGCGGCCATCTCCTCCCTTCTGCGGGCGGCGGCCTTCTTCTTTTTGTTTTTAGCACAAATAACCGCAACCAAGACGATTACTATAACCAAAAGCACGGCGGCGATTGCTACCCACGCCCAATTTGCAAATCCTAACGTAGTCTTTGTAAACCACTCCATAGAAATACCTCACATGTAAGTTATTGAAATATATTATACATTGTTTCTGCCGTAAAATCAATAGTTGAGCGCCGCTTTTTTTTATTTTTTTTATAAATATACGGTAATATGTGGCGTTTACAACACGTGCGGCTCATTTACAGCCCGAACAGCCCGAACAATTGCCCGTACATTTTTTGGGCGGTTTGCCCGTTGAAGAATAGACTGTGCCGCTCCACACCCTTTGGACGGGCTTTTTGCAGTTGGGGCAGACGACTTCGCTTTTACAGCTTGGCACAAGTTCGTCGAAAATTATGTTGCAGCCTTGGCATTTGTATTGTAAAAGGGGCATATATCATTCCCTCGGATCCTTTTTTTTGCGCCGCTTTCCCGTTCCCCTCGACCTGCGGAAGGAACCGCCCTTGACCAAAAGCACGGCAATCAGCACCGTGAGCAGGGCCGCGCCCGATATAACCAGCCAGAACCAGCCCGTCTGCCAAAAGGCAATGCCGCTCTGGAAGGGCACGGGCATGTTCATTCCCCAAAATCCCGCTATCATTGTGGGCACGGCGAGCAGTATGGTTATTATTGTCAGCCGCTGCATGGAGTCGTTGGAGTTGTTGGATATCACCGAGCCGTAGGCGTCCATTGTAACGGAGAGTATGCTCTTGTAGATATTACAGGTTTCAATCGCCTGCCTCGTCTCTATTTCCACGTCCTCCGATAAATCGGCAAGCTCTTCCTGCCTTGCAACGGCCTCCGCGCGCGCGAGCTTTGCGTGGACCCTGTCGTTTGCAGAGAGCGAAGTGGAAAAATATACCAGCGCGTTTTGCAGATCGAGGAGCTGAATTATCTGGGAATTGCGCATGGTGCGCTCCATCTCCGCCTGTATGCGGTGGTTTTTGCGGTCTATCTGCTTTAAGCAATACAAAAACCGCTTTGCGTTGCCTAACATAAAAGTCAGCGTGAAGTGCACGGCTTTTTGGCAGTTGACGCGCTCCCTGCCCGTTATAAAATCTTTAAGCACGGTGTTGCCCTTTAAGCACACCGTTATTATACAGTTCTTATTGTAAATTACCGCAAGGGGCAGGGTCGTGTAGCTGTCGCCGTTTGTCCCCTCCTCGATTATGGGGCAATCGGTTATGAACATACTGCAACCGTCGTCAAATTCCGAACGCGCGCTCTCTTCCTCGTCGAGGGCGGCCTTTATCATGTCCTCCCCCACTCCCGTAAACAGGGACACTTCCTCGCACTCGTCGTCCGTGGGGTTTACCATGTCCACCCAGCAACCGTCGAAATAAGTTGTGGTCTGTTTAAGTCTGCCGTTCTCGCCGTTTACAAAATATTTTACCATATCCACCTCGCTTCCGTCCCGCAAAACTCAACACGTCTGCGCAAAACGAAAAAAATTTGCACGGAATTTATCCGTGCAAACAGCTTACGCGGCTTCATTTGTACGGATATTTTAAATTTTGTTTTTTCTACTTGGATGTTCCATAATTATATCCGTAATTTCGATTTCAATACGATTATATAACATTATATTTTTTTTGGCAAGTTTTTTGTGCCCGGCTAAATGAGAATTTTTCCCTCTATAAACGAGTTGAATATTCCCTCCAAATCCTTTCCGCAGGCGGTAAACGAAGCAATCAGACCCTCGGCGGGGGCGTTTTTAAAGCAGTAGGCGTTGAAGTAATCCCGCAGACAGCCGGTAAATTTTTCGTCGCCCACCGATTTTCTTAAAATATCGAACATGATGAGCGGTTTGTTGTAGGCTATGTTGGTATATTCGAACTCGCCCGAAAAGTCCTTTAAGCACCTGTTCATGGTCGTGTCTACCTTGCCGTTGAGCTGGTTATATACCGAAAAGAACGCCCTGTACGCCCGCGTTGCCGAGTCCACTATCGCCGCCCGCGTGTAGCCGTAATCGGGGTTGTTTTCAAAAAACAAGAGCGTGGAATATTCGGCGAGCCCCTCGTCCTGCCAGCCGCAGTTTATCTGGTCGTTGCCAACCATCGCATACCACCATTGGTGGGCCGTTTCGTGTACGGTAGTGTACACCGCGTCGGGCGTCTTTTGTCCCTCGGCTATCATAGACAGCGCGGGATACTCCATTCCGCCGTAGCAAAAACCCGTCTCCACTACCGAATATGTGGGATAGGCGTACCCGCCGAACGTTTGGCTGAAATATTCCAAACTTTCCTTTGCCGCCTTCAAGCCCTCGCCGGCGTTGCTTTCGTCCACGCAGTAATATTTTATTTCCACGCCGTTGCAACTTTCGGTCTTTACCGTGAATTTATCGGAGAGTACCATTGCAAAATCGCGGGCGTTTTCTAAGCTGTATGTAACTTTTTGCCTGCCGCCCGAAGTTTGGCTGTCCTTCACTTCTCCGCTCGACGCGGCGGTGTAGCCCTCAGGCATATCCAGGGTAACGGTGTAGTTTGCGCACGTCGAATAAAAAGGGTCGCCGCAGGTGTAGTAGGGGCACTCCGCAAACCCGCCCTCCGTGTATGCGCACAGCACGGGATAAAAATTGCCCAAATTGACCGCGTTCTGCGTTATCCCCGTGCGGTGGTTGATTTTTGCCGCCGTTAAAACATAATCTATATCCACCTGCACGCTTTCGCCGGGATACACGGGACTGTTGAGTTCCACGGTCAAAATGTTCTCGTCCTCGCCGCCGACAGACCAGTTTGCGCAGTTTTCCACCGAGGAAATTGTAAGCCCGCCGTAGCTCTCCCCCGCATAATATGCGCGCGTTTTAAAGCTCTCGGACACGGGTTTATACTTTGCGCCCTCCCTGAAAGCGTTGCCGTACAGGTTGAATTTAAGCTCGGTAAGCTCGTTTTGGCAGGAATTGTAAAACGTAAAACTCTCCTCGCCCGCAAGCGTGCCGTCCTCCGCGTTGTAGCTTACGGACAGGTCGTAATTGGAGCGCGGCTCCGTCTTTTTTTTGGAGCAGGCGGCAAGCGGTACGGCGCTTATAATAAGGCTTGCCGCAACGGCCGTTAACAATAATTTTTTCACGTAACACCTCTCAACTGTGATATTGTATGCTCCAAAAGTTCGGCGTAAAACTTTTTTTAACATATTTTACGCGGATAAAATACAATGTAGAGTATGGTGTTCGGCGTGGTTTGCGAGGGCGGAATAGAAAATTTCCCATTACCGGAGTGCGATTTGGCGGTTTTCGGGTTCGGCGGGCTGGGCGAGGTGGACTTCGAAAGGGAGCTTACGGGCGAGAGCGAAAAATTCGAAGCGGCCGCAAGATTATCCCAAAAATTCGGTTGCGGAATAATTTGCGGCTGTAAAACCATAAGCCGCGGCTTGGTGAGGAAGTCCGTCGCCGTTGCCGACCGCGGCAAATTGCTCGGTATTTCGGACATGAACCACGTTTTGGACGGGGAACAGTTCAAAAGCGGCGTGGGGCTGGGGTTTTACAGGGTGAACGGCTGTAAAATAGGGCTGTGCGTGGAAAACGACTTGCTGTTTCCCGATACTTTCGGCGCGCTGTCTTTGTGCGGCTGTAACGCCGTGGTGGTTATCCTGGAAAATATTAAGGATAATATCCCGCCGCTTTTAATACGCGCCTACGCATATCTGTACGGCGTGCCCATAGTTATGTGCGCGGGCAAAACCGCTTACTTTGCGGACGTTTCGGGGGCGGTGGCTTCCTCCGTGCAAGACGTGAGCCTGTTCGAAATTACAGGCAGGAACCGTTACCATATTGTTACCACCCGCACCCGCGGCATCTCCTCCGAAGAAAAGGAAGATTACTAGGCAAGCGTAACGCTTGACCTGGGTTTCTTAATTACTTTTACACTTGACTTACTTTTCCGCAGGTCAAACTTGAATTTTGTTGCCGTTTTATCCAACCTCGACCAGGACACTATGGGATTCTCTCGCTTACCGCTTCGCTCACGCTCGAAATGACACGGAGTAATTAATCGCATAAATATTTAGAAAGTTGCGGGAGCGGTAATTACGGAGTAATTTGCAATTACGAAGTCTACAAGCGGTTAGAAGCGAGTTATGCAAGGCGCGCGAATTTTTAAAATAATTTACGTTGCAAGCAAAACCACGCTTTTGCGCCGCAAGCCTCAATTTGCGCATACCTGCGCCTCGGCGAGGTGAATTTGCGCCATTATATAAAAAGTGCGCCCTTAAAATGGCGCAAAGAGGACGAACGAGGCATTTCATAGCACAGCACAGTGCGCTGTGCGTGCCGATGTGAGATGAGTGAGCGCATTCGTCCCGCGCGAACGGTGCCCGAACACGGTGTTGTCCTTACACCGTGTGAGAAAGTAGCCCTGAAAATCACGAAAAAAGCAGACATCGCCGAATGTCTGCTTTTTTGTGAACTCACTGTTTCCCTATTATGTCAAGTATCTCCGAAATCCTATCCAAATCATCCCGCGAATAGTAATCTATATATATGCGCCCCTTGGTGTCGGTGCCGATAAGGCTCACCTTTGTGCGGAACGCAAACCTCATGCGCTCCACAAGCTGTTTTAGCTCCACGGAGGCAAGCGCGCGCTTCTTCCTCTTCTTCTCTTCCAGAAGTTCGGGCGGAATGTTGTAGGCGCGCACCTTTTTTTCCAGCTCGCGCACGGAGTATTGGTTCTTTATTGTATCCTGCGCAAATTCAAGCTGGTCGTCTGCGGGCAGGGGCACTATCGTTCTGGCATGCCCCGCGGACAGCCTGCCTTCGGCAACCATCATCATTACTTCGGGCGTGAGGTTTAAAAGCCTCAGCGTGTTGGCAACCGCCGGACGGGACTTGCCTATCCTCTCCGCCAGCTCGTCCTGCGTGAGCTTGTAGTCCACCATCAACTGCTTCATCGCCGTTGCCGCCTCTATGGGGTTCAAGTCCTCGCGCTGTAAGTTTTCAATGAGGGAAATCTCCTTTATTTCCCTGTCGGTGTACTTCCTTATAACTACCGGAATGGTAGCCTTGTTCGCCAGCTTGCAGGCGCGGAACCTGCGCTCGCCGGCTATTACCATATATGTGCCGTCGCCGTTGTCGTTTACCACTATGGGCATTATAACGCCGTGCTTTTTGATGGAATCGGCAAGCTCCTTCAAGGACTGCTCGTCAAAGTTTTTCCTGGGCTGGTTGGGGTTTGCAAATATCTTTGTAAGCTCCATTTCCTCGGCGTTCTTTCTCTCTTCCTCGGTAAATTCAAAGGCGTTTTTATGGTTTTTAAACGCCTCCTCATATGCGGCGTCCGTCTCCTGCATTAAATCGTTTAAACCTTTTCCCAATCCTCTTGCCATGTTTTTACCTCTCAATTTTTCTTTGCGCCGTCAAAAATTTTTATGCGCCGTATGATTTTTTTATTATTATTTCTCTGCGCTGAAATCGCGATGGAACTGCTCGTGGGTGCACGAAGAAAACACACATTTGCCCGACCTGTAAAAAGCCAAATCCTCCAAACGGCGCATGTCGTAGTCGTTTTTCAGCCCTTTGAGCCAGCTTATGCTCCCGCCGTTCAGTTCGAAATACATTGTCTTGGAAAGCTGAGCCGATGCCGTGCAGTGCCACTCAAAGCCCGTCTCTATCCTCTTTAAAGAACTTTTCAGCGGTGCGTAATATTCAAGCGCGAGTTCCCAGTCGTCCGGGCGGATTTTGGTGTTTTTCTTCATCTTTTCAAGGTTAAACAGGCACGCGCCCTCAAAATCAACCGCGTAGTACGCCCCGCGCAGACCCTCATACTTTGAATACTTTGCGTTGCCCCTTGCAAACTCGTCCCCGAAAAACACGCTTCCGCCGTGCTTTTCCATTAACTGCCCGCGTGAAGTTGCAAAACTCCCGTACTCCGCTTTGATTTCTTCATAGAGTTTATCAAAGGGCGGAAGTTCCCTCTTTTGCCCGTCGGTAAGCCGTTTATAAGCCGACAGGACCGAGTTTTTTGCATATTCCCCTATGCCCTTTGCGGCCTCCGCGGCCTGGCTCTCCCCCACTTTATATATCCCGCAGGGGTGCTCTTCGTCGTAGGAGTTGAAAGTTGTTGTAAGCGAAAATTCGTCGGCTATGGGCAGATATTTTTCAAGCAGTCCCGCCATATCGATTTTTTTGAACTGCTCGTCGGCAAGGTATTCGGCATAACTGTCAAAGTTCCCGGCGGCAACGATTTTTATTTGCTCTCCGCCCTTACCCGTTAAAAGTTTTAAAAGCCTTTCAAAACTTCCGCACGAAGTTTCCTTATCGCCGCAAAACACTTTGAAGGCCTCCACGCGCGTTTCGAACGTCCCGTTTTTAAAATTTACGCTTACCTGCGGCTCGATTCTGTAAATTTTTCCACCCGCTTCAACCGTTGCGTCAACAAAGTTCTCTTTAAGGAGCCGCCTTAACTCTTCCGTCATCTCTGCCTCGACAAAAACTCTTCCGTCAGGGCCTTATACGCCCGCGCCCCCACACATTTGGGGTCGTAAAGCATTATCGGCAACCCGTGCGAGGGCGCCTCGGCAAGCCTTATGTTGCGGGGAATTATTATCTCGTACAGCTTGTCCTTAAAGAATTTTTTGATTTCAACGGCTATCTGCTTTGCAATCAGCGCCCTGCCGTCGTAGAGCGTTATCACTACCCCCTCTATTTTAAGCGCGGGGTTGAGGTGCTGTTTGACCATGCTTATGGTGTTCATGAGCTGGCTCACGCCCTCCAAAGCGTAATACTCGGCTTGCAGGGGGATTATTACCGAATCGCTCGCCACCCAGGCGTTTATTGTCAACAGCCCCAGCGAAGGGGGACAGTCTATAAATATGTAGTCGTAGTTGTCTTTTACCTTAATAAGCGCTTCCTTTAAAAGTTTCTCACGTGCACGTTTATAGACCAGATCCACCTCTGCGCCCGTCAAATCCACGTTGGCGGGCAGAATGTCCAGAAGCTGTACGTTTGTGGGCAAAATGTTTTGCTGTGCCGGCTCGTCGTCCACAAGCACGTTGTAGACGGATTTTTTCAGGGCCGATTTTGAAAAGCCCAGACCCGTAGTCGCGTTGCCCTGGGAGTCCACGTCCACAAGCAAAACCCGCTTGCCCAGCGACGCGCAATACGCCGCCATGTTTACGGCGGTAGTGGTTTTGCCTACGCCGCCCTTCTTGTTTGAAAACGATATTATCTTACCCATATCCCACCTTGTTTCACGAGAAACATTTTATTGCGTGGGAAAAACCTCTCATCAGGAGGCTTCCCCGTCCCCCTTGTTCTCCCCACCGTTTGCTGGTCCGCCCTTGGGCTGTTCTTCCTCTTTTTGCCCGTTCTCCGCGGGCGTTGACTTGGGCTCGTTCTCTTCTTTTTGTACGTTCTCCTCGTAGCGTTTGAAGGGATTTTCCTTGTTTATGCTGTCGTGTTCGTCCATGTAGGCAATCACCTCCGCATGGCTCTTGCCTTCCATCAAAAGGTCTACCTCTTCGGTGTATATGGTTTCGCGCTCTATGAGTACGCGCGCCATGTTGTCAAGCACGCTCCTGTTGTCGGTGAGGAGCTTTGTTGCGCGTGCGTGCGCGGTTTCTATAATGGATTTCATCTCCGCGTCTATCGCCCTTGCCGTTTCCTCGGAGTAGGCGTTGTGCGTTTCCATGTCCTTGCCGAGGAACACCGTCTGGGAGTTGGAGCCGTAGGTAACAAGCCCCAGCTTTTCGCTCATGCCCCACTCCGTTACCATGCGCTTTGCCGTTTCCGTTACGCGCTCCAAGTCGTTGGAGGCGCCCGTGGTTATATCTTTAATAACAATCTCCTCGGCAACCCTGCCGCCGAGCATCATGCAGATAACGTCTTTGAGCTTGGCCCTGGAAAGGTGCATGTCGTCGTTGTCCGGACGGGTCATGGTGTAGCCCGCCGCGTTGCCGCGGGGGATTATGGTTACTTCCTGCACGGGGTCGCAGTTTTCGCACAGGCGCGCGATTATGGCGTGCCCAGATTCGTGGTAGGCGGTTATGCGCTTGTCGCTCTCCGTAACAACCCAGCTCTTCTTTTGCGGGCCCATCAAAACCTTGTTTATGGCCTCGTACAGCTCGGTGTTGGTTATGAATTTTTTGCCCGCGCGGGCGGCGAGAATGGCCGCCTCGTTCAAGAGGTTCGCAAGGTCCGCGCCCGAAAAGCCCGCCGTCATTCTTGCAACCGTCTTAAAGTTTACTTCCGGCGCAAGCGGTTTGTTGCGCGAATGTACCTTTAATATCTGCTCCCTGCCCTTTACGTCGGGAAGGTTTACGTAAATTTGCCTGTCGAACCTGCCGGGACGCATGAGCGCGGGGTCGAGAATGTCTGCGCGGTTGGTTGCCGCCATTATTATCACGCCCTCGTTGCTTTCAAAGCCGTCCATGCCCACAAGTATCTGGTTGAGGGTCTGCTCGCGTTCATCGTTCCCGCCGCCGAGGCCTGCCCCGCGGTGGCGGCCGACTGCGTCGATTTCGTCGATGAAGATTATGCAGGGCTGGTTCTTTTTGGCCATATCAAATAGGTCGCGCACACGCGACGCGCCCACGCCCACGTACATTTCCACAAAGTCGGAGCCGGAAACGGAGAAGAAGGGCACGCCCGCTTCGCCCGCAACGGCCTTTGCAAACAGCGTTTTACCCGTTCCGGGAGGGCCGACCAAAAGCACGCCCTTGGGTACGCGCGCCCCCAAATCCGCAAACTTTTTAGGCTGGCGCAAAAACTCAACTATCTCGGCAAGCTCTACCTTTTCCTCTTCTGCGCCCGCCACGTCTGTAAAGCGCACGCGGATATTTGTGGTTACGCTGGCCTTGCTCTTTGCAAAGCTGGCTATGCCGCCCCTGCCGCCCATGGTCGAGCGGATGAGGAAGAAGAATATCAGCACAACTATTATAAGCGAGCCTATCGTAAGTGCGGAGGACCACCAGCTGCCTGCGTTGGGGTTTTCAAAGCTCAGCGCAACGCCGTTGTCCATCCAAGTCTGCAACATGGAATCTTCCTTTAAGCTCTCCGTAGAAAACGCCGAAGGCCCAAAGCAGGTGTATTGCTGGCCCCAGGTGCCGTTTGAATTGAGGCGGGTGCCGGTGTATTCATAGGCGTCAAACTGTATGCGCTTGATGGCTATAAGTTCCTCTGTAACGTCCTGTCCGTTTTGGTTCTGTGTGTGTTTGACCCACTTGTCGTCTTCAATGGTGTAGCCTTCGGGGGTGCCGTTAACGTCGGTGGCCTTGCCGTCGTCGTCAAAATACTTGGCGTTTTCAACGTATTCCTGGAACACGCTGTAATCGACCGAAATGGCGCGCGGCAACATATTCATTACAAGCGTAACCACCACAGCGATAACGAGCGCCAGGATAATCACCCACATCACTATTTTGCCTTTTTTGCTCAAAATACAACTCCTTTATTCAATATAGGTTTATTTTATTAAGATACTACTCATTTTATCATACATTTGCGCGCATTTCAAGCGTTTAAACGTCCAAAAGCAACTTTATCACACAATTTTTATTTAACTTCCGCACCCCTTTAAAAGCGTTCAATTGTTCGTAAAATATTGTTTTGTTAAAAAAATTGTGCGTGCGCCCCTTGAAATTACTACCCAAAAAATGTTTAACGTGAAACATTTAACCAAATTTTTGTGCCACGTTTTTGTTTCACGTGGAACGTAAAGCGCGTAAAAACCGCTGTTTGTGGACATTGTGGATAATTTTTTCGGCTTTCAGTTTCTTCTATGGTGCGGGTTTTGTGGAAATCTTTACACATTCTTTACAAATTGTGGATAACTTTTTTGGGTTTTGGGGCGGGCGGAATTCAATATATCTTATTTTGTGTATAATTGTGGATAAAATTCCACGCTTTTTGCCGCTTTTGTTGCGCTTTCGGGTTGTGTAATTGTTGTTGAATTGTGGATACAATGTTGATAATTTTTCAGCTCTTTGTCTGCACCGACGTTTTTGGATTGCGCCGAACGGGCTTTGGCGCAAAGATTTTTTGGGGGCGCATAAAAAATAACCGCCCGTTAAATTGCGGTCATAATATGGTATGGTGGGGTTTTTGGAAAATTGAGGATATTTTGCGCGGGGAATGGCAATAAACGTTGTTATGGACTATTCGTTTAACCTGTACAATTCGCTCGCGGCGGACGGGGTGTGTCTGTCGCTCAAAAAAAACGTGCCGCAAACCGGGGTTGCGCCCGTGGTTTTGTGTATCGGCAGCGACCTCTCCGTGGGGGACAGTTTAGGGCCGGTTACCGGCACCAAGCTTAAAGAGAAACTTGCGGGGCTCAGCTGTTTTGTGTACGGCACGCTGGCAAAGCCCATCACCGCTCACGAAGTTAAATATATGAATGATTTTTTAAAGTTCACGCACCCCGGCAGTCCCGTTATCGCGGTGGACGCCGCCGTGGGCGTTGCCGGGGATATCGGGCTGATTAAAATCGCAAAGCGGGCAATTAAACCGGGGAGCGGCGCAAACAAAAAATTAAATAAGGTGGGCGACGTGTCCGTGATGGGTATTGTTGCCGAGCGCTCGGTGTTTAATTATTCGCTGTTCTCGGCAACGCGGCTGAATATTGTCTATAAAATGTCCGAAATTATCGCCGAAGGCATTGCCACCTTCCTCCAAGCAGCGTGTCGCTGTGGCCAAGTTTCTTAATTGCGTTGACAATAGACGAACTTGGGCGCAGGTCAAGCGGGAAGCGTAACGCTTTACTTGGGTTTCTTAATTGCGTTGGCGGTAGACGAACTTTTGCGCCCGTCAAGCGGGAAGCGTAACGCTTCACCCGAGTTTCTTAATTGCGTTGGCGGTAAACGAACTTGGGCGCAGGTCAAGCGGGAAGCGTAACGCTTCACCTGGGTTTCTTAATTACTTTGACGGTAGACGAACTTGGGCGCAAGTCAAGCAGGAAGCGTAACGCTACACCTGGGTTTCTTAATTGCGTTGGCAGTAGACGAACTTGGGCGCAGGACAAACGGGGAAGCGTAACGCTTCACCTGGGTTTCTTAATTACTTTGACGGTAGACGAACTTGGGCGCAAGTCAAGCAGGAAGCGTAACGCTACACCTGGGTTTCTTAATTGCGTTGGCAGTAGACGAACTTGGGCGCTATTCAAACATAGCGGCGCGCCGAATGGCGCGCCGTTTAAATTACAAACCATAATGTATCTACGACAACGGATTGAAATCGCCTACATTCATTGTTTTAATTTTTTGAATACTTTCATTTGCAAATTGTTCTATCACCGAACGATCCCTGAATTTAAATTTGTTTTCATCGCACGTAAAAAATTCATTTCTTACAACACCTTGCGTTGTCATGAACTGAATCAGCGTTTGTTGTACAAATTCCACGGTGAATTTTTCATGCATAGCCAGTGCCCTATCCCAAACCGTAGGTAAAATCAATAGCATATACCGTATGCCGGCTTGCTTAACTGCGGGCCCGTCTTTCTTGATAATCGGCGAAGAAAATTTAAAATCCACTACGCTTTCCCATGCCCGCAAGTATGTACATATCAATTTTACAATTTGATCCTCCGTGAGGATCTCATCGTTTATCGAGATGTTACATATCTTCGCCTGTCTTATAATATTCATAATTTCTTTTGATTTTATGCCGTTTGCTACCTTTTCGGCACTTAAAATTATGCGTCCTTTCAGCGGATATTCCTGGTTTAACTTTGTTACTATATTGTATAGCTTTTTCTCTTCCGAAGACAGCATATTTAATTTTTCTCTGAACCACATTAAGAGATTGCCACTGACTTTTTCCTGCTTTTCGTTGCAACTAATAAAAATTCTGCGGCGTTCGAATAGTGTGGGGCATATATACATAGTAAAACCGATTTCATATTTATCATTATCATTGATTTTGCGCAATTCTTCCATAAAAGAATATAGCCTGTGCTGACCATCCAAAATATCTATGGCGTCCTTATAATCGGCAAATTCCGCAGATTCGTTGGGAAACTCAATATAGAAAAAATCCGTAGTCGGCTCGCGATTGATTTTGAACCGGCTGTCTTTGGTTGATATGGTTAAGGTGTTTGGAAGAATACCTTTTTCATCCCCAACATATTTGGCGATTTCTTTGATTCTTTTTGCACTTAACGGCCGTTGAGCATCCTGTGTTTCCCCTATTTCTATCTTCGTGGCGACTTGTATTAAATCCCTCGGATCAATTTTTCCAACATACGATACAGAATTGTATTGTTCTATTTTTTGCAAATAAATTTTTTTCATATGATACCCTTTAATTTAAATTTATAAGTTTTTTGAAAATATAATCGGTATGTGCGCTTTTACACTCATTACAAGTTTGACAAAGGCATTGATAGTTATTCTCCAATTCGTCGCCTACCAACACCCATGGAATAATGTGGTCTACTTGTATTTTAGACAAATCTTCCCCCAAATCTTCGCCACACACAGCACATTTGCCGTTTTGTAACCGATATAATTTCTCTTTGAAATCCAAAGAAATAATTTTTCTTTTTGGCTGTTTATTAAAGTGAGCATTGATCCATTGAAACATTGTATGGGCATCTTCTTTGGAAAGATCAAAATTAAAATACTTGGAAACTATGATTTTCGTTGTCATTTCCGCATCTGTTGTTTGCAAAAACAGCTTGCGTACTTTTAATTTCATTGTATCGTCTCTTTTCATCATCACAACTAATTTTTTAAATATATTGAGCAGTAATGATTTTTTGTACTCTTTTTTTATCGTCTCATCTGACGCTAATTCTTCCAATGTAAACATAATTTTATCCTTAATAAATGATACCATCAATTATCGGCAAAGTAAAGAGAACTATAAAAAATTACATATTTTCCATTAAATTTTGCGATATATATTGCATTTTTTTATAATTTTAAGTGAAAGAAGCCTGCCGAGATTTTTGTGAACTCTGTATTTACGAAGTCTACAACGGGTTAGAAACAAGCAAGACAAGGAGTGTGCGTAAGCGACGACGGGAGTGTACATGTTCCTGAATATTTTACGGCGCAAGCAAAACCACGCTTTTGCGCCAGCGCACTCAATTTGCAAATACTTTTGCCTCTGCCGTTTCCCGCAGGGAGCCTCGGCAGGGCGTCGCTTCGCTCGCGCAGCAGGGTGAATTTGCGCCATTATATTATTGTGCGCCCTTAAATATGGTGCAAAGAGGAGCCGGCTCCTCAAATCACGAAAAATTTGAGTGCGCGCAACCGCACGAAAATTTTTGTGAACTCTGTTTTTACGTAGTTAGCAAGTGCGCAGATACGAGCAGAACGAGGCGCCTGCGGATTTTGCGACGGGAGTTTACTTAGACGTAAATAACCGAGCAAAAACGTAAAGACAACAATGTTATGCGATGTATATCCGCGCTTGCCGCGGGAGCTACAACTCGATTATTTTTAAACCGCACTCCCCGGCATACCTCACCGTATAATACGTCCCGCCGGACTTTTCCCTCAAATAACACAACACAATGTCGCTGTTGTCCACCATGAACCGGTCGCGCACGTGCATACAGCCGTTATAGTAACTTTCCGACAGCACTATAACTTCCTCACAGTTGGACAATATCCTTTTATAACGCCACTTATCGGTCGCCGAATAACCGTCCGCCTGCTCCCCGCAAGGTATGCACGCAACCAGATTGACCCCCGGATATGCCCTTTTGAGAGCAATCACGCTCTCGGCGGCGGCCAAATCAAAGCCCTTTGCCATCCCGCATAAAAAGCGCCTGCAACCCGCCTTTACGAGATTGGTTATAACCCTGTCCAGAAGCGCCGCGTCCAAATCCTTCAAAACGCGGTGTCCCGTAAAACAACAGACGCTCATAGCGGATTCTTTTTCACCTTTGCGTTGCCCCGCGGATATTTAAACGGGGTGGGCGCAATTTTTCTTACTATCACAAGCGTGCGCTTGCCGCAGTTTTGCAGGTTGTATTCAACTATATCCTCTATCTCCCCGCCCAAAATCTTAATCGCGTTTTTCGCCCCGGTTATCTCGTCCGCGCAGTCGCCCTTGTAGGCGATGAACCTCCCGCCCTCTTCAACAAAGGGCAGGCAGTACTCGGCAAGCACGTTCAGCCTTGCAACCGCCCTCGCGCAGCAAACGCCGAATTTTTGCCTGTATCTTTCGTCCCTGCCCGCGTCCTCCGCGCGTACATTCAGCACTTGTACACCGTTTAAGCCGAGTTTATCCACAACGGTCTGCAAAAACGCGCACTTTTTGCCCGTGCTTTCCATCAAAGTAAACTTTAAATCGTCCCTTATTATTTTGAGGGGAATGGAGGGAAAACCGCCGCCGGACCCAACTTCTGCCACGTCCGCTCCCCCAAAAAAGTACTCTTCACCCGCTATGCTGTCCAAAAAATGCCTGTAAAATATGCCCCCGTCGTCCAGAACGGAGGTGATATTGAACATTTTTCCGTACTCCTGCAAGAGTTCTTTGTAGAGGGTGAATTTTTCGCTGTATTCCCCGCCGATAAGGTCTTTAAGCCGCTGTTCGTCCATACCCGCATTATACCAAAAATTTTAAACAATTTCAACATATAAAATATCCACAATCCACAAAAGCCGGTTGATAACCCCTTAAAATTTTTCCGCGCCTCCTTATTTTTTTAAATTATTAAAATAAAGACAGCTGAACGGGCGGCTTTGTTTCCACCTTTCCACAATCCTTCAACCCTTAAATCCCCAAAAAAATCGGGCGTTTTGTTGATATATTCCCGCCTAATCGTTTGCTTTTTTCCGTTATTTTTGATATTATATATCTATATTTGTACGGGCGCGCGTAATTGTACACATTTCCACCGCCCATTATTATTAATTATACTTTAATAATCTTTTAATAAAATAAAAATAAAACATAGGGCGGCTGTGCGCCGCAAAGGGGTTTTTGGGTATGAAGTGTGTTTGTGAAGGAATCAATCTGTCGGAAGCGGTGCTTAAAGTTGTAAAGGCCTGTTCCTCAAAGACTACCGTTCCCGTCTTGGAGTGCATAAAGCTCTCGGCAAAAAACGATAAGCTCACGCTCTCGGCGACGGACGGCGAAATTGCCATAATAAAGACCATTCCCGCCGAAGTTTACGAGGACGGCGAGGTGTGCGTCCCCGGCAAATATTTTTGCGATTTTATCAAAAAGTTGGAGGACGTGCAGATAATCCTCTCCACCCAGGACAAAAAGATGGACATAGTGTACTCGGACAGCCAGACGAGCATGCAGGTGCTCTCCGCCGATGAATTTCCGCGGATAGACCTCGAAATAAAGGAGAACAGCTTTAAATTAAAGACTGCCGACCTCAAAAGGTTCATAACTTCCACCTCCTTCTGCTGTGCCGCGGACGATTCCAGACCCATTTTGAAGGGCTGCCAGTTCATTATAAACGGCGACGATATATGCGTAACCTCCCTCGACGGGTTCAGGCTGGCTACCGTTTCGGGCAAGGTTGTGTCCTCCACGGGCAACATGGAGATAGTCTGCCCCGCAAGGACGCTGAACGAAATAGAAAAGATGATCCCCGAAAGCGCCGAGGAAACGGAAATTTTCGTGCAGAGGGGAATGATACTCGTATCCAGCGACAACACCGTGCTGACGTCGCGGCTCTACGGCGGGGACTTTATCAAGAAGGAGAACATAATCCCCCGCTCGTTCATAACCGAAGTTACGGTGGAAAAGGACAAATTAAAGGAGTCCATAGAGCGTGCGGCAATACTTGTGAGGGGGGATAAGAACAGCCTGATAACCTTTGACATAACGGGCGACAAGATAGAAATCTCTTCCTCTTCGGAAATAGGCAACGTGCAGGAGCCCGTAAAGGCGCATATGGAGGGCAAGGACGTAAAAATAGCGATGAACTCCAAGTTCATAATAGAGGCGGTGAACGCCTTGCAGGAGGATAAAATAGTGATATCCTTCAACAACCAGGTACAGCCCTTCACCTGCCAGAATCTTGAAGATAAGAGCGCGCTGTATCTCATTTTACCCGTACGCACTTCCAATAACGCTTGACTTTAAACGGTTTTACAAGTATAATGCGGAAGATAAATAAAAAAGTTTAAAAACGTAAAATAAAAGGAGCAAGACATGAAAAGGACTTACCAGCCCAAGAAAAGACAGAGAAGCAAGGTTCACGGTTTCAGGAAGAGAATGGCCTCAACCGCAGGCAGAAAGGTTTTGAAGAGAAGAAGAAACAAGGGCAGAAAGAAGCTCACGGCGTAAGTTGAACTACCTCAAAATTAAAAAAAATTCGGAGTTTTTAAAGATATTCAAGAGGGGGAAAAGAGTGTATTCCCCCGCTCTCACGTTGATTGTTGTTCCTTCCGCGGAGATGAGAATGGGCATAGCCCTCTCAAAAAAGCACGGCAAGGCCGTGGTGCGCAACCGCATAAAGAGGCTGATACGCGAGGCGTTCAACAAAAATTCCCACATGCTTAAAAAAAATTGGGCGGTGGTGGTTATGCCTCATCCTGCGGAGGAATACAGCTTTGTTGCCTTTGAAAAGAGCTTTTTAAATTGCTTTAAAAAGGTAAACGGATGGGAAAAATAAAAAAGACGCTGAAAATTTTAAAAAAAAAGGTATTCAAACCCTTTTTGAAGGCCGCCGCGATGAGAACGATAGTTTTTTACCAGCGGCGTCTCTCGCGCCACACCTGTTTGTACAGCCCGACGTGTTCGGAATATACAAAGCAGGCAATAAACAACCGCGGGCTTATTTTGGGGATATGTTTGGGGATCTGGCGGATATTGCGCTGCAATCCCCTCTCGAAAGGGGGCTTCGATCCCCCGCCCGAACGGTTTAAATTCAAATGGGTACTTTAATATAATGGGTTTAGCAAATTTACTTACAAGTTCGCAGCTTATACAGGTTTCGGTGGACGGCATAGGCACCGTGGACCTCAACTGGATAGGTTTTGTCATAAGCTGGATATTCAATCTGGTATCCGATTTCCCCGGCGCTATTGCGGTGGGCGTTATAATATTTACTCTCATGCTCAAAACAATAGTTTTGCCCCTCGACATCTATTCGAGGGTGAAGATGAAGAAGCAATCCCTTCTCATGGAGAGCATGCGCCCCGAAATGGAAAAACTGCAAAAACAGTATGCGAACGACAAAAATATGTACAGCCAGAAGGTCTTGGAGTTGCAGAGGGCAAACGGATATAACCCGTTGGGCGCCTGCCTGCCTTCGATAGTATCCCTCGTGATATTCATGGTTGTGTTTTCGGCGTTTTCGCAGTACTCGCAGTATGCAAACCTCACGGCGTACAACGAAATGACCAAGGCATACTCCAACGCCGTGTACGAATACGTGCAGGCGGAGGACGAACAGGGCGACGAATACTTTTTGGTTGCGGCGGTTGAGGACGGGCTGAACAACCCGCAGAAATACACCCCCAAGCGGGACGAAAACGGCAAGTTCACCGACGGCGAAGGCAAGGAAATAGATATTTACGGCTACTATGTGGACTACGACAAGTTTGCCGCTTACTATAACGTGTATTGTTCGCAGACGGAGGGAGCAACTCCCCTGCCCGCGGACTGGGCAACGCAGACGGAGGAGCAGAAAAACCTGTTCGTCTCCGATTTTGTGAGGCTGGGCGCAAGGAGAGCGGCGGCAGATTACTATATCTCCCGCAGGCCGCAGACCTCGCTGTTGTGGATAGGAAATCTGTGGTATCCCGACTCCATGCTCAACAAAGAGGTGCCCACCTTTGCAAACTTCCGCTCAACCATACAGAGAGCGGCGGGCGCCATAGACGCCAACTACGAGGAAAGTTACAACGAGGTAACATACAATTTAACAAAACAAAAGAACACATACAACGGATATTTTGTGCTTATAGTGCTGGCAATAGGCTTTATGTTCCTGCAACAGTTCATAACCATGCGCTCGCAAAAGGCGGCAAACGAGCTGAGTTCGGTGGACGGACAGGCGGCCGCCACCAACAAGATGATGATGGTAATCATGCCCATTATCTTCGGTATATTCTCATTCTTTTACAGCGCGGCATTCTCGATATACATGATAGTGAACACCGTTTACAGCCTGATTTCCACACTTATTATAAATAAAATAGTTTCGGTGCGTTTTGAAAAGGACAGCGACAAAAAGGAGAGGGCAAAACTTCAAAGCCGCGCCGGCAGAAAGAGGTTAAAGTAAAATGGAAGAACAGAACGTATTTTATGGCAAAACGTACGAAGAGGCGTTAAACAACGCGCGCATGGAGCTTGCTCTGCCCCTTGAAGAATTGGAAGTAACCGTGCTGGAAGAGGGCAAAAAAAAGTTATTCGGCTCCACAAAGTGGAAGATACGCGCGGTTGAAAAGAAGAAGGACGGGGACCGCGCCGTACAGTTTATAGACGGGCTTTTGAAAATTCTCGGCATAGAGGGCGGCGGCGAAGTCGTTTCGGAGGAAGACGGAATTAAAATCGACATAAAGACGCCCGCAAGCGCAAGGGTAATAGGCAAGCGCGGCGACGTTTTGGACGCGATACAGTGCATAGCGGGCGCGGTTGCCAATATCGGCAGGGAAAAGTATATCAAAGTCGTTGTAGACTGCGAAAATTACCGCAGCCAGCGCGAAGAGACGCTTGTAAACCTCGCCCATAAAGTTGAACAAAAGGCAATAGAGACGGGCAGAAAGGTCAATCTCGAACCCATGAACCCCTATGAAAGAAGGATAATCCACTCCGCGCTGGTGAACAGCGAACACGTTAAAACGGCTTCCGAAGGCAGGGAGCCGGGCAGATACGTGGTTGTTATACCCGACACGGCAAAGCCCGGCGACCGCGGCATACGCTACGGCGAGAGGGACAGGCGCGGCCGCGATGGCCGCGGAAACGGCCGCGGCGACAAACGTGAACACGGAAGGGGCCGCGGAGAAAGACGGGGCGCAGGCAAGCCTTCGGGCGAAAAGCGCGCCAAAAAGGAAATTATTTTTGGGACGTATTTGGGGAACAGCAACAACAAAGAGTAAGCTCGCGCGGCAAGCGCGGATATACGTCGCATAACATTGTTGCCTTTGCGTTTTTGCTCAGTCATTTACCGTTAAGTAAACTCCTGTCGCAAAATTCGCAGGCGCCTCGTTCTGCTCGTATCTGCGCACTTGCAGACTTCGTAAAAACAGAGTTCACAAAAATTCTCGTGCGGTTGCGCGCACTGCGAATTTCCGTGAGTTTGGGCGGCCAGCCGCCCTTGCCGCCATATTTAAGGGCGCACAATAATATAATGGCGGCAATTCCCACCGCTGAGGCAAAAGTGTTTGCAAATTGTGGCTTGCGGCGCAGGGAAACCCTGCTTGCAACATAATTATTTATAATAATTGTAGTCATGCTTGTTTTTAACCCGTTGCTAACTTTGTAATTGCGGCTCACGCAATTTTAAAATAATTGCAACGCGCATTAAGGCGGGCGCAGGCACGGCTTGCCGAGAATTTTGTGAACTTAATTCTTATCGATGGTTTTCGGATAAAACACATCATTAAAAAAACCGAGGAGTAGCGTAATGCGAAACGGACGGTTTTTGGCCGCCCGTTTTTAATTTTAAATTACGCTGAAACAGAATATGAAAAATCTTTTTACAACCAAACGGCTGTGCAGGGCGGGGGTCATTGCCGCACTGTACGTGGCAATGACCTATGCGTTCGGCGCGATTGCCTATAACGGAATAGTCCAGATACGTCCCGCGGAAGCGCTTACAATCCTTCCGCTGTTTTATGCGGAGGCCGTACCTGCGCTGTGGATAGGCTGTATGCTGGCAAATTTAATGTCGCCCTTCATTATGTACGACGTGCCGGTAGGCGGCGCGGCCACGCTTGTTGCCGCTTTGCTCACATATGCAGTGGGCTATTTTATAAAAAACCACGCGGCGAGAATGGCCCTCGGCGGCTTCTTTCCCGTACTCGTCAACGCCCTTTTGATTCCCGTTATAATAGTATTTTTGTGCGGCGACACAATGGGCTATACTTCAACCGTTGCATATTGGATAAACTTCGGCTCGCTTGCCGCAACCGAAGCCGTGTGGATTTACGGCCTGGGCATACCTCTCTATATCGCCATAGCCAACCTTCAAAAGCGTGGCGTGCGGGTGTTCACCGACGAACCCTTAAAGCGAAAAAAGCGCGGACAGGCGTAAAATAAGAATATCAAAAAACATGAAAAAAACAGACATTCACCGAATGTCTGTTTTTTTGTGAACCGATTTTAATTATTTTGTGTTTTTCTTTAAAGTTTCGAGGCAATCCCAGAGCTCCTGCGGGATTCTGTCCTTAATGGTGCCCTTGTAGTAGCCTTCAATCTCTTTGGCTTCCTCCGCCCACTTTGCCTTATCCACTTCGAGAATGGAGTCAAGGTCGTCAACGGTGAATTTTCTGCCCTTGGAAATTTCGTAATCCAGCCCGCTGAGGTCTATATCCTTTGCGTAGGGCACGTAGCCTATTTCCGTTTCGCGTGCGTCCGCAGTGCCGTCGCAACGCTTTAAAATCCACTCCAAAACGCGCATATTGTCGCCGAATCCCGGCCACATGAAGTTGCCGTCTTCGTCCTGGCGGAACCAGTTGACGTTGAATATCTTGGGCGGGTTTTTAACTTTCTTGCCCATCTCTATCCAGTGCGCGAAGTAGTCGCCCATGTGATAGCCGGCAAAGGGTTTCATCGCCATGGGGTCGTGGCGCAGAACGCCCGTCGCGCCCGTTGCGGCGGCCGTTGTTTCGGAGGACATTGCCGAGCCTATGAACACGCCGTGGTTCCAGTCGCGGGACTGGTAGACGAGGGGCGTCGTGGTGGCGCGGCGGCCGCCGAAGATTATGGCCGAAAGGGGAACGCCCTTTAAGGAATTGAATTCGGGGGAAACGCAGGGGCAGTTTACCGCAGGTGCGGTAAAGCGGCTGTTGGGGTGAGCCGCGCAGGTTGACTTGTCTTTTTTGTCAAACTTTTTGGGGTCCCAAGGCTTGCCCGTCCAGTCTATGACGTTTTGGGGAAGCTCCTTTGTGAGTCCCTCCCACCAAACTGTCATATCGTCCGTGTTTAAAGCCACGTTTGTAAATATTGTGCCGCGCTTTGTGGATTCCAGCGCGTTGTAGTTGGAGTGTTCGTTAGTGCCGGGGGCTACGCCGAAGAAGCCGTTTTCGGGGTTTACCGCCCACAGCCTTCCGTCCTCGCCCACGCGTATCCAGGCAATATCGTCGCCTACGCACTCAACCTTGTAGCCCCTGTCCAAATAATGTTTGGGGGGAATGAGCATTGCGAGGTTGGTTTTGCCGCATGCCGAGGGGAAAGCCGCCGCAACGTACTTCTTTTCGCCGCCGGGGAAAGTTACTCCCAGAATGAGCATATGCTCTGCCATCCAGCCTTCGTTTTTGCCCAGCCAGGAGGCGATGCGCAGTGCAAAGCACTTTTTGCCGAGCAGGACGTTGCCGCCGTAAGCCGAATTTACCGAAATTATGGCGTTGTCTTCGGGGAAGTGCAGGATATATCTCTTTTCGGCGTCTATATCACAGCTTGCGTGGAAGCCCTTGATAAAGTCGCCGTCCTTGCCGAGCGCGGCAAGACAGTTTTTGCCGACCCTCGTCATTATGTTCATGTTCAGCACAACGTAGATGGAGTCTGTTACTTCTATGCCGATTTTGGCGAAGTCGCTTCCCACAACGCCCATGGAATAGGGGATTACGTACATTGTTTTGCCCTTCATTCTGCCGCGGGCAATTTCGTGGGCAAGCTCGTAGGCCTGTTTGGGGTCCATCCAATAGTTGATGGGGCCTGCGTCCTCCCTGTTTTTTGTGCAGATAAACGTTCTGTCCTCAACGCGGGCAACGTCGTTTACCTTTGTGCGGTGAAGATAGCAGTCGGGCAGAAGAGTCTGGTTCAGCTTAATGAGTTCGCCGCTTTTAACGGCCTTTTCCTTTAAAGCGGCAATCTGTGCCGCGCTTCCGTCAATCCAAACAATTTCGTCGGGCTGTGCGAGAGCCGCGCTCTCTTCTACAAATTCAAGAACTTTCTTGTTTTTGGTAGGTGCCATTAGTTGTTTTGCTCCTTAAAATCAAAATCTTTACCAAATACCATTATACTTAAAAAATAAAAAAAATGCAAACGGTTAAAACAAAGTGGGTGTGTTAAATTTATGTGAAAGAAAAGCCCAAAAAATTTTGTTATTTTACATAAATTTTCAAAATAATGGTCTGTGAACAAATATATTATATTAGTGGGAGGGCGGAAGGCTCCCCCGCGCACAGGGGACAGAATATGGGATATACCAAAAACGTAGCCGTAATAAAGGGAATACAGGGCGGATTTTCGGCGGACGGCGGGGAACTTTCGGGGCTTGTAAAGTGCGAAAGTTATTCGGGCAAGCTCCGTTGCGAGGTGAGCCTTATAAATTTTGCGCCCCTTACCGAGGGCAGGTACGTAGCCGCAATAGGCGACGGCAAAAACGCGCAGATTGTGGAAAACGGGCTGTTTGAGGGCGCTTCCGCGGTGGATACCTCCGCGGGCTTTGCGGCGTGCGTGTGCTATGTGAACGGCGTTGTACAGCCGGTGGCTACGGCGGCGTGCGGGAATTTTGCGCATGCGGTAGCCGCTTTAAAGGAGAGCATAGAGCGCGCCGAAAATACGCCGGCCTCCCCGCCCGAAAAAAAAGAAGTCAAGGCGGCGCCCGTAAACGGTTACGACGACGAGGCGATCGCCGCGGAGAATTACTATGAAATCCACAATGCTGATGAGAACGGTGAGCCTGTACGCGAGGATAAAAAAGAAGAAGCGGACGGGGATAAACCTCGTGAAGATGAGGCGGGCGCTTTCTCTTTCCAGGAGGGAAACTTCTACAAAAGAATGGAAAACGAAATAGAGCGGGTGTTAAACGGCTATCCGCCGTGCGCCGAACTCTGCCAAAAAACAGAGGACTCGCGGTGGGTGGAAATAGACTACGGCGGAGGGGCGTTCTATGTTTTCGGCGTGATATATTCGGGGGGCAATCCAAAATATCTGTGCTACGGAATCCCCGCGTCGTCCGCCGCGCCGCCCGCAAGCATGCAGGGTTTGGCGGAGTACATAGGGGTCAAAACGCGGCACGGGGACGGGTTTTGGGTGATGTACCAGAGCGCGGAGACCGGCAAGCAGATACTTCCGCAAAAATAGTATTATTTCAAGCCGCGGAAGGGCCTGAACACCAGCAGCGCGTAAATATTGAAAAGCGCCGCAACAAGGCCGACGGCAAGCGCGCTGCGGTATATCACTGTGTTATAAAAACATAGGAACAGCAGGAGATTAAAGCCCGAAAAGGCGTATATCCCGCCGCACACCGCCAGAGCGCAAACAATCAGCACACAAAGATTACATGAAAGCCTCATACTTAAAAAAAGTATGCGGCGTTTTTGCGTTATTATGCCCGCGCGGCAGTATTTGTACCTTTGTCGCCCCGCCTTTGGATTTTTTTGAAAATATAAACCAAAAACATTTGCGTGTTTTGCGGTATTTTAATATAATTTTAGTATGTTCAGGATTTGGGCAAAGGTCATAAAGGACGGCAAAATAGTAAAACAGCTTACGTACGAGCGCGGGGATAAGTTTACATACTCGCAGTTTTTCACCTATCTTTCGGACATCTGCGAGGGTCTGGACATAGCCACGCCCATCTTGCTTAAAACGCACATATTCAACTATGCCAAGTTCAACACGGTGCGCTTTTTGCCGCGGGACTTTGCCGAAGTTCCCGAATTTGACAAGTTGGTGCTGGACAATCTTGTGATATAAAATAATCAAAAAGGAAAGGAAAAATGGATAAACTCAGCAGGGATATTCTGGAAATTCTGCGCGAAGATTCGCGGCTGACCGCCAAACAGGTTGCGGCGGCGGCAGGCGTTGCCGAAGAGGAGGCAAAAAAACGCATACGCGCCATGGAAGAGAGCGGAGTTATAGTAAAATACACCGCCATAACCAACGCGGAGGAGCTTGAAGAGGAGTCGGTTGAAGCGCTCATAGAGGTAAAAGTAACCCCCCAGCGCGGGCACGGGTTCGATAAAATAGCCCGCGAAATAGCCGCCCACGCCGAAGTGCAAAACTTATATTTAATGAGCGGCGGGTACGATCTGGCGGTCATAGTGCGCGGAAAATCCCTGCGCGACGTGGCGCGGTTTGTATCCGAAAAGATCTCCACCTACGATACGGTAATTTCCACCGCCACGCACTTCATTTTGAAGAAATACAAAATAGAGGGCGCGGATATGACGGGGAAGGGTGATGGGGGAGCGCGGTTAAGCGTGCAGGCGTAGCTCCCGTTGCGGCGTGTATAAGCGTCGCATAACATTGTCGCGTTTACGTTTTGCTTGGGTCATGTACTTCAATGTACACTCCCCGTCGCAAAGCCGCACGCTCCTCGTTCTGCTCGCTTCTACCCACCGCAGGACTTCGTAAAAGCAAAGTTCACGAAATTCTCGTGCGGTTGCGCGCACTGCGAATTTCCGTGATTTTTAGGGGCGCCGCCCCTCTTTGCGTCATATTTTAAGGGCGCACCAATATATAATGGCGCAAATTCACCCCGCTGAGGCAAAAGTGTTTGCAAATTGGGACGAGCGAGGCATTTCATAGCACAGCACAGTGCGCTGTGCGTGCCGAAGCGAGATGAGTGAGCGCATACGTCCCGCGCGAACGGTGACCGAGCCAACGGTTTTTCCTTGCCGTTGGCGAGAGGGCTGCGCAAAAGCGCGGTTTTGCTTGCGCCGTTGATTATTTTGGAAAATGCTTGCTTCTCTGCGTTTATAGACTTCGTAATTACAAATATATCCGAGCGTTTGTGTAATAATTACCGCTCCCGCAATTTTTTAATTATGTGCCGCGCTAATTAAAGGGTTGTCATTTCGACAGATTGAGAGCGCGTAGCGCTCGATTGAGTGGAGAAATCCCATGGTGGTGGTAGGAAATAACTTTGAAACGGCTTATTCACTTCTATCCTCGGGATTCCTCGACTACGCTCGGAATGACGCTAACCTTATACCTTCCCACTCCCCTTGGTTGAGGGGAGTGGGAAGGGCAGGGTAGGGTGTGGGGTTTACCTATCGCCGCAAAGCGGCGGCGTTTTCACTTATTACTTCCGGATTCTTCGACTTCGCTAACGCTCCGCTCAGAATGACAATAAAAAATAATAATCGCCTCACTTCGCTTTGTGAAAATTTTTGCTTAATCGCAAAAATTTTCTACAAACCATCGGGCTAACGCCCTCGGCAGAATGACAGAATAAGGGGCTTACGCCCTCGGGCAGTGCGACAAAGGGTCTATCCCTCGTTAAGAATGACAGCAGCGGTGAATTCTCACTCTATTTCGCGGAGGTTTTCTATCAAGCCGTCCTTCATATCCGCCGCAAAGTATTTCACCTCAAACAGGTTGGGTGCGAGCGGGTAGACGAGCCCTGCGGCGTACCTTTCGGGCGGGCGTATCTCGGGGTGGGAGAGCATGAATTTTTCGGGCGGAATGGTGACTTCGGTGAAGTCTCCCAAAAATTCGTGCAATTCCCGTGCGCGCGGGCGGAGTTCTTCGCACAGATATTTGGCGCAGTCGGCGAAGTGCAAAACGCTCTCGAAAAACGCGAAGTGAAGGCAGGATAAATCGGGTTTTTGCGTCTCTTCGGCTATGCTCTTTTCGAGCTTCATCTCCCGCCCGTCGTAGGAAAACGTGCACCTTGCGACTATCCCCGCGCATGTAGGATAGGGCGTAGTAATTTCGAGTTTTTCGCCTGCGGTGTAGCTTTCGGCGGGGTTCAAAAACACCTGTTTTCCGCTTTCGGAGAACACGGCAAGGCAACCCTCGCCCACCGCGAAGAGCACGGGGAAGTCGTTAATTTTGCCCTCGACCAGCGTTGCCGCGGCAAATTCGGCGGGGAGCTCATGGTGTTCCGCCCCGTCCGCCTCGATAATCAGGCAGGGCGCGCCGCCGTTTAAAATCAGGGTGGCGAGGTTGGAGCAATATCGCGCCTGCGCGACGACCTTTATGCCGTCGTCGGCGGACTTGTACCGCGTAAAGGATATGAGCGCGTCGCCGCCCGAAAGGTAGACGTCCGCAAAGGTGGGCGGCTTGGATAAAAAGCCGTCGTTTAAAAAGAAGTGAAGGGGTTTGAATCCCTCGCACGGGATTATCTCGCAAAGCAGGTTGAAGTCCTCGCCTATATCGAAAAACTTTTCGAAGCCGTCTATTATCCCCGCGTAGACGCCGTCGATTTTCAGACCCGCCGCCATCGATGAAACAAAATAAATTCTCATATAACGCCTTTTGAAATCGTGTTGGTTATTGTATGTATGAAAATAATTTTTTATGTCAATACCCTTTGCAGATACATATTTCGGAGGCGTTTTATGAACAAAATCAACGGCTACACAAAGGAAGAAGCGGAAAGCCTTGTCAAATACGTTTGCGACGGCAGGGGCAAGGGCAAGACGTTGACCAAGATTTTCGAAGAGTACGCCGCCCGCTCGGGCAGGGCGAAGGGCAGCGTGCGCAATTACTATTACGCCCTCTTGCGCAGCACGGACGACGCTCAGGTGCGCGCCATTCTCGCGGGGACAGACCTCAAAGCCGAGGATGTCCGCCCCTTCACGGAAGAGGAGACGGACAAGATTCTGCGCGCAATTTTGGAACAGAAAAGCAAGGGCGTTTCCGTGCGCAAAGCGGTTCTGAATCTTTCGCAAGGCGACGACAAACTCATGTTGCGCTATCAGAACAAATACCGCAACGTGCTCAACAAACAGCCCGAGCGCATAGAGCGCATAATGCGCGAGTGCGGATACGGCGCGCCCGACGAGAACAGAAAGGCGATAGAGGACAGGATAAACGTGCTCTACGACGAGCTTGCGAGCTCTTTGAAGGATGAAAACAAACGGCTTACCGCGCTTGTCAAAAAGCTGACCGACGAAAATTTTCTGCTTAAATTGCAGGTGAAAAATTTGCAGTCGTGAGCGGTGGGGGCGGGCGAGAAATCGCCGCCCTTATGTGCGAAGTGGCGGCGAGGTTTTTTGACCTCGCCGCCACTTCGCACGCTGCCGCTAAACGCATATAAAAAGTTCACGAAATTCTCGCGCAGCCCGTGCGCTGCGAATTTTCGTGAGTTTGAGGACTACTCGTCCTCTGCCTGCGATTTTTAAGGGCACGCGAAATATATAATCGCAGGCATTCACCTCGCTGAGGTGCAGGTATGCACAAATTGAGACGAGCGCGGAGTTTCTCAAAACAGTACAGTGCACTGTTTTGCCGCGCGAGATGAGTGAGCGCATATCGTTCCGCGCGAACGGTGACCGAACACGGCGTTGCCCTTACGCC
>CANREJ010000006.1 GCA_947629665.1 uncultured Clostridia bacterium | reverse complement strand
GCTATGCGCTCGGGCGTTAAGTAATTACTTTTAAGACCGTTCTTCCTGTAAGTGCGCAGGTTGGATATCCACGCGCCGAGTTTTATTCCGCCGTTGGAATAGAGTGCGGGCACCTTGAGGTTGCCGTGCTCGGCATAGTAGTTTTGAGCGGCTTTATAATATCTCTCCCAGGAGAGATCCCTGTAGCTCCCCCAGAACATGCCTATATCGTCTAACTTCTTTATTCTATCCTCGCCCAATACTCCGAATTGCTCGCCGCGGCGGACGGCGCGTTGGGTCATTATCCAACTCCCGAGGGAATATCCCTGCTCGGTTTTGTACTTCACCGGCACTTCGAGGTTTCCGTTGGTTTCGTAGTACTTTTTCGCCTCGCCGTACATATAGTCCCAAGAGGCGACAAGAGTGTCGTTCAGCTTTTCAAATAACTCTACGCACCCGCGCACCTCGTCCACGACTTTGAACCTATCGTTTACTATCCTGTCATCAAGCCCGCGGGAACGGTAGTAGGTCATAACTACCTGCATCTCGTCCTCTATCGCGCCTATTGAGTACAGGTTTTCTATATTCATTACGATATCAAAGATTACCGCGTTTGTGGTTTTGCTTGCCGAGAGGGCGCGGCCTATCTGCTGTTTATATATAATAGGTGACACGGTGGGGCGCAATAGAATTACTCCGTTTACGTCCTCCACGTGCACGCCCTCGTTGAGCATATCTATACAATAAAGAAGTTTGAGGTGTTCGCTTGTATCTGCTTTGAAGTTTTTAAATGCCCTGCTCGTTTCGGGGTCGTCGCTGTAAGCGCGGTAGATATGGGGCTCATTATCTATCCCGCCGAACCATTCGTCCGCGTGGGATATCATCTCGTCCATGTGCTCCACGTTGGCGCAGAAGACGATGTATTTGCCGCTTTTATCTGGTATGTGTTTATTGAATATTTCGGGAAGACCGTCTGCCTTTTCAAGCGCGCGGCGGAGAGCGTTTAAATATTTCTCGCCCTCGTTTCGCACAGCCTTGCTCTTGGCAAGATGCACGCGGCGTTCGTATTTATTTAAGTCGTTTTGCAATCGATAAACGGACAATACATACTTTGGCGGATTTAAAATACCGCGGACTATCGCCTCGCCAAGCGTGATTTCACTTGCGATGTTGCCGCCGAACAACTCGTCCGCCATATCCCTTTGGTTATCCAAATACCTTATATTTGTCGCCGAAAGTCCGAGGACGGGTGCATTGGGATAGGCATTTAATACAGTCTGCACGCCCTTGCCCCATACTTCCGCGCCGCAACGGTGGAATTCGTCCAAAACGATATAATCGGGGGTTATTGCCGATATTTCCTCGTCCGACATAAACGTGAGCTTGGCGTAGGTGTAAAAGGCGATATTTTGGGGGCAATACCCGTCCGACACGGCCTTTAAATTCTCTATCTGGGTCTTAAAAATATATTCCGAGGGCGAGAGCCAAAGGATTTTTTTGTCCGGATTGTCCTCGCACAGTTTGAAGGCAATAAAGGACTTACCCGTCCCCGTGGGATGGATAATTGCGGCTTTGCCCCTGCTTTGGAGCATTTCCACCGCCGCCTCATATGCCGTTTGGTTGTGAGAATACAGATTAAGCATATTTACACCCGTAAAAAACTGCCAATAAACTAAAAAATCACGGGTAATTTTATACTCCTAATATATTAATAGGCGATTTTTCTACTTGTTCAGTATACTATATTATCAATTAAAAATCAACATTATTTTTCGCATTTTGGTTTTTTTTATTAAATTGCGTCAGGCACAGCAACAACCTAACATTCGGGCGGTCGTTCCATGGCACGGAACGACCGCCTATTAATATAATAGGCGAAAACATTATTTTTACGGCAAGACGGCTGTCTTGTCTTTTTTATATTGACATCATCAACATTTTACCAAGCCTGTTCATCATTTCCCTCTTGTGCTCCATAAGACTGTGTACATAACGTTTAAGCGTTACGGAAGGGTTTTTATGACCTAAAATTTCCGAAAGGGTTTTAACATCCATTCCGCACTCTATCGCACGCGTGGCAAACGTGTGCCGCAGACTGTGAAATCCTTTGTGCCGGATATTTAAGCGGCGCAACAGAGCTTCAAAACTGCGTTGATATGCACGCACGCAAATTGGTTTGCCGTTGGAAGAAATTATGCACTTTGAGCTACTTCCGCGCTTAAAGGCGTATAGCCGAGCGCAAAGCTGTTTGGGTATAGGAATAATCCTTCGGGATGTATGCGTTTTGGGAGAGTCCGTAATTCGCGTAAATTTGCCCGTGCTGTCCTTGCCGTCAAAGCATGTTTTAGATACGGTTACCGTGTAATTTTTGAAATCTATATCGTCCCATTCAAGAGCGAGAAGTTCTCCTATCCGAAGCCCCGTATACAGGCACAGCACTATCCCGAACCATTTGCATGTGCCGTAATTTAAAGCGGCGGCTTCTATTTTTTTCTGTTCTGTAATAGTAAAGCAGCTAACTTCCCTCTCTCTTATCTTTGGGCGTATTAAGTTGCATGCGGGGTTTTCATTAACCATTCCCATAAGCGACGCGTACTTAAAAGAGCCCCTGATCACGGTTATTATTCCGTTTACGGAATTTGGCGAAAGCCCTGCGCCCGTCTTTAAATTGCCGCTTAATGAAAGGCCGGAGATGAACCGTTGCAATATGATAGGTGTTAGGGTTGTCATTTCGTAACTGCCGAGAGCGGGATAAAGATGACGGGTTACTATTTCATAATATCTTAAATAAGTTTTTGGTTTGGATGAAGGCTTTACATAATTTTCCAGCCACTCGTTTAGCCATTGTTTGTACTGCATAAATTCCTCCGAAAAAGTGTTATGCAAAAATTATACGCCGCTTGTGAAGCGGCGTAATTCAAATTGTCCATAAAAACAGGCAGAGAAATTCCCCTGCCTGCAAAAGTTTATTGATTTAAAAGTTCTTTTGTCGCCGTGTTTTGCCTTTATCGGTAACGGTGAAAATGTCGGCTTGCTTTTTGCAAGCCTTATTTATTTAAAAGCTCAACAACTTTTTTAACATGCTGTTCTTCCAAACCATGACCGAAACGTGGATTTGTTTTGACTACATATTGCGTTAAATCTTCCCACCCGAAAGCATAATCATCAAGTATCGCAAACGCCCCCACATTGTGCGCGGCTATCCATGCCTTTATCTCCTGCCCACGCAAAGTTACCTGCCCGAAGTCCTCCGTCTTGCCGAAAATATTTAAGCCGTATTTTTCAAAGAGCGTTTGGATATAGACGCCGCTTTCATCACGTTTGCTTGGGTCATTATCCCAATGGTTGCGCCAGGACGAAGTCAATACAATTTCCGCACCCGTTTGGTCTATTATCTTTTTTAAAAGCGGCAAGCGCGTCTCATCTATATTGGACAATATATTCCAATCGCGCACTCTGTCGTAGGCGTCGGAATTGAGAACACCGTCTATATCTAAAAACAGAGCTTTCACTTTAACTCTCCTTGCAATTCGGCACATTGAAATATCCGTTACGGATTTAACCGCGTATATATTTTAACTGATTTTTACAACTCTGTCAAACAGCACCGTCTTTTTGGCGGTGAGGTCGCCGTCGAGGTGATAGTGCCCGAAATACCAATGCCCGTAGTCAACTATGTCCTCGAAATAGGATAGCATTTGGTTTTCGGGATATGTCGCCATGTGCGTTCCGCGCGTTCTCAGCGGCGGATACCACAAAGCCTTTTCATCGCAGGAATGGGTTATTATATAGTCCACTTTGTTGCCGCACTTTTTTAGGTTTGCAATCCCCTCGTCCAACTCCTCATACGAAGGCATTTCCTGCTTCCACCAACTTACTCCTTCTTCTCTGCGGTATTTGTCTATTGACGTGCCGCCCCCGAAAGTGAAGAACGTTTTGCCGTAAATGGAGTACACCTGCCCACGCATAAGGTGGATTATGTCGGGGCGGATCTTATGCACTTTGCCGCCACGCCATTTTGTTACGGGATAGGCGTTTAGAATATCGAAGTTTTCATGGTTGCCGTCCACGAACAGCACCGTAAACGGCAGAGCAGAATATTTATCCAGATTGGCATTAAGCGTTTTTTTACTCCACACCGCACCGAAGTCGCCCGCAATTATCATATAGTCCGCCTTTGTAAGCTGCGGATTTTTTGCCGCAAAATCGTAAAGTTTTTGGATATTTATATCGCAATGCGTATCGCCCGTTATGTAAATCATATTATGCTCCTTTATTGAAAATCTTTTATAATCGCCTTATCGAACTCGCCTTTTCATATCATCGGCCAGCCCAAAACAGGGGTTAAAAGTCAATCGTCAATATCGCCGTATATATTTTTAAATTCTTCGTATGTCATTAATACTTTTGCCGGACGGTTGCGCGACTGTTTAGCCACATAGTTTTTCTCAACCATCCAATCGAATATTTTACAAGCCTTGATATACCCGACGGGGAACTGCCGCTGTATTACGGATACGGACGCCTGATTGCCACATACACAGTATTTTAAGGCTTTAATGTATATGTCATCTTCCTGTTTTAAAAGCATATTGTTTTTAATCTTATAATTTATACTATCCTCCCGCCAACGCTCAAACAGCTCAAAACAAATCTCTTCCGCAATATCTGTGTCGTTGTCCGTGTTCTTTAAGCAATAATATTTCAAATCACACAAAGACCTCTCCACGTCTTTCTCTGTTGTATGCAGAAAATAGAGATTTACGTTTTTCTTTTTAAACTTGCCGATTATATAACCGACTTTGAACGCGAATGTGGATTTTTCGCAACTTTCCAAAAGATCAATCAGCAAAATTGCATCTGTATATCCCCTCAAATTATCCTTGACGGAATTAAAGGAGGAATTATCATCACCGCACTCATCGGCATGCGCATTATAACAATATGCATTCAACCGTCTTTCGATTTCTTTTGCAAGAGTTTTGCTTGCATTCCCTGTTATGTAAATTTTCATTAATTTATCCTCAACTGTATTAATTTTTTACCCTCAGGCAGCGACAAGCGACTGTGCCCAAATTGCCGATATACGTTTTATTTGTCCACATTTGTGTGTCGCTTTATAATCGGTTCTTTGTATATTAATTATAATTTATTTATTTTGCCAATGCAATTAAACATCTTTTACGCCATGCCGGAATTATGTATTTGCAAAAAGATACTTGTAAAATTTACAAGTATCTTTTTGCAATTGACTTTTAAATTGTTGACGGTATTTTACTACACCTCTACTTCCAACTTGTTCTCGTTGACGTAAGAGCACCATATGCCGTTTTCTACTATTTCTTCACGGGCAATTTCCTTTACAAATTTTTCTATCTCTTCCGGGATAAATTCATTATTATGAAGCTCCCACCAGCGGACATATGAGTTTGAATAAAGCAAAATCATCTTTTCGTTATCGCTCTTTTTGCGCTCATGCGAACATTTCCCGAGATATGAGGAAACGAGCAGGGAAATGACGGTTAAGGTTCCGAGTAAAATTGCAAGCGCGTTTCTCCATGGCAGATTGGGTAGAACCGTATTGTCCAAAAACGAGGCATATCCCAAAGAAATACATATATACGACGCCATTTCCAAGCCGAATATAAGCGCATATAACGCTACTGTTCCAATCAATAAGCCCTTTGATATCCTTTCGTGCAAAACAGCTTTTTGGGTATTATCTGCGATCTTTTTCTTATGATATCCAAGCTGCCCTTGTATTGCTTGTTTATCCTTTGTTTCTCCGATCCAAGTTTTTATAACTTCGGAGCAATCGTATTGTGAAAGATTTTGACTGCTTGTTACGGCTAACGCCTGAATGGCTTTCTCGATCCAGCCGATATCAACCTTTTGAGTCCAAGAATACAGCTCACACACGTTAGATATTATCGGCATCTCCCCAAGGCACATTGACATATAGAATTGTATTCTAAGTGCCTCGGCAACCGCACGGTACTTTATGTAATTTTTATGATAGCCTTTTCGACCGCCGTAAATGGTAAGCCCTATTATTACGGCAAGAAAAATCGCACAAGGGAAAATCATAAAATGCAACGACGCGTCATCATATATCAAAAAGGCAAAGGCTACTAATGATGCAAATACCGCAAGCAACATTAAAAACAGAGTATATTTGCTTTGATTTTTATTATAGGAAATGCTATCAGCTTTATTATAGTGATATCTTATGTTACGGCGGTAATCATCGAGCTCATCGACAGCTTGCCACAACGAAAGCCCTTCATCGGCAAACTCAAATTCTTCATCGTTATATTCTACTGTGTTGTTTATTATGTCAATCAAAAATCCGGGAGGCGTATCCTCACATACATAATTTAATATTCTCTTCTTTTCTACTTTATGGCGTGTTTCATTAACTTGCCCGTCAGCATAGGAAATATCCTTTTTCTGTTCTTCTTTAATCAGTTTATCTGCCCGCCCTATAAAATCATCGTATATCCAATATTTTGTTATTTCGCATGGGGGTTGGGTTTTTCTCCGCGCTTTTATCCATATGGCGGCAGTTTGGTTTAAAGTTGCGGGAGTAAATAGGTGATCCTTATCCAAAAAGCTGTGTTCCAAAGCGAATTTTACAACTTCCACCGCCCCGCAACCGTATTTTGTTTTAGGCTCTTTGCCGTCCCACAAAGCAATCAAAATATGCGAATGCTCCGCCATATATATGCCAAGTTGACGATAATGATAGCTAGACTCGTCAATGTTTTCTTTTTGCCGCATCCAATCTTCGTTCTTTTCGATATTTGGTGCAATTATAAAGTCCCCCGAATTCTTAACTTTTTTGCAGTACTCGTCAAATTTTACAAGCTCTTCGGGATTTTCAAAACTCGTTCTGTATGTTTCGACTTCGCAGGGAAATACAGCATACACATCTATCCCAAGTTCAAAGGCAGCCTCGGCGCAGAGGATATCCGCGCCCTCGGCAAATGCGTTCAGCATTACAACGGGAGTGTCCTCCCCGCCCTTTACCTTTGACTTGCAGAGGACTTGTATCTCTTTAAGGGCGACAATAACCTGCTCTTTTAAGGCAGGCTTGTCCGCCTCGACTATATTTCTGTGCCCCGTTACCCCTACCACTATGGGTATTTTTTCCTGAAACATTTATATTCTCCCTTATATTAATAAAATAATTAAGATTAAATCGGTTTAAAACTCGCCTTTCTTCAAATCCCCATCCGTGCAGTGGACGGTGTAATCGGGAGTACCACTATCCCAATCAATGTATTTTTTTATTGATTTCCACTGTTGCATAGTGCCGTTATAGAAAATATCGTCAAGTCTTCCACATGCACGAAAAGAGCTCATACAAATTCTATTAACGTTATGGGATAAGGTTATGCTTTCGAGGTTCGTGCAATCCCAAAACGTCCACCGACCAATAGTAATAACGCTGTCAGAGAATGTTACGCTTTTAAGGCTTGTGCAACCACAAAACGCGCAATCTTTAATTTTAGTTACGCCTTGCGGTATATTTAGTTTTGTTACAAGCTGATTATTTACATGAAGACTGTGTACATATTTCAAGAAATTATAGCCAAAATCAATATTGCACCATTTCGCGATGTCAGCTATATTAACTTTAAGACTTGGGCAACCCCAAAAAGCCCCTACTCCGATAGAAGTAACACCGTCGGGTATGATTATACTTGTAAGACGTGTGCAATCCCTGAACGCATAATCGCCGATAGAAGTAAGTTTACTGTTATTTTCTAAAGTCACGCTTTCAAGGCTTGTGCAATCCCAGAACGCCCCATCACCGATAGAAGTAACACCGTCGGGTATGATTATACTTGTAAGACGTGTGCAATCCCTGAACGCATACTCGCCGATAGAAGTAAGTTTACTGTTATTTTCTAAAGTCACGCTTTCAAGGCTTGTGCAATTCCAGAACGCCCCATCACTGATAGAAGTTACCCCTTGAGGTATAATAATTTTTCCTTTAATAGCCTTTGGAATATGCAATATTTTAGTTTTTCGTCTATTATAAAGTATACCATCACGGCTATAATATTTTTTGTTGTTTTTATCCACGATGATACATTCAAGACCTCTACACCCAGCAAAAGCTTGCGCCGCAATTTTTTCTGTTATTATCGGGATATAAATACTCTTAAGATTATTACACCCATAAAACGCTTCTGTTTCAATAACAGATAGACATACTGGTGAATTTATTTCTTTTAAACTTATACAATTATAAAAAGCAAACCTACCTATAAATCTTAAACGTTCAGGTAACTCAATCTTTGATAAGTATTTGCAATTTGCAAAAGCACACGGTCCTACTTTTGCGGCGGTTTTACGCTCATTGCGTTCATTAAAATAATCAAAATCTTCTCTTTTTATTTCCGTCACATTAATATCATTAATCGACGTTACTATTCCACCGCTATCGCTATCAAAAATATTAAG
Source organism: uncultured Clostridia bacterium (assembly GCA_947629665.1). Taxonomy (GTDB): domain Bacteria; phylum Bacillota; class Clostridia; order Christensenellales; family Borkfalkiaceae; genus Coproplasma. The sequence continues at coordinate 50,650 of CANREJ010000006.1, read as the reverse complement.
CAAAGGCTGGCGTTTCAAGGAGAGAATTTTATCTATTTGGCTTTCTATATCTTCATTGAACGGCAAATAAGTTATCTTGCTGTTAAATGTTTCATTTAAAACAGCCGATTTATCTTCATAGTTTTCAATTTCATAGCCTTGCTGTTTTAATAGTTCAAGCATTTGTGCGGCGGGCAAATACTTTCCGATATGTCCTTTTATTTTTTCGCAGGGAAGATTTATCGAAAGATAGGATTTACCGCTGTTTTTTACAAATTCTATCTCCTTATGGATAGACTGCGAAAGCACGGCGTTTTCACTCAGGAAAAATATAACGCCTTTACAGTTGAAGTCATAAATATAGCGTCGGGCTTCTATTTCCCAATCTCTGCCGGGAGTAAGGTTATGGTCGTACCATAAATTTAGCCGCTTTTTGCCGCTTTGCAGTCTGTGCAGACTTTCATAAACCAACTTATAGTCCTTGTGGGAATAGCTCACAAAATAGTATTCCTTTTCATAATAAGGCGGAAACCAAGCGTTTTTAACATCCTGATAATTGCTGGTGCTTTTGATTTCTGCGATTTTTTCTTCTATGGTAAGCTCTTTCATTTTTGCCTCCGTGCAATAATTATATCATGTTAACGGCCGCTTCGGTATTTATTTTAATAGATCTATTTAAGTTTTTTATATGCTTCGTCGAGCAATTCCACAACCTTTAACGCAATGGGACGCGGAGCGGGGTTGCACATAAATTCCGCAAATGCCTCTGCTATGAATTCCGCGGGAGATTCGAGAGCATATTTGGACAGCCCGCTTTTTATATCGCTTTGGTCAAGGCTTGCGTAAAAGGACTTAAACTCTGGATCCTTTCTAAACCCACACATATTATCCAGCAAGTGCCCCAACTCGTGATACACGACCGACTCAGGTGTATGACATTCCTTCGGGTGAAAACCAACCGCCTCACTCCTGCGCAAGTTTGAGATTAATTGCAGATATGCATATCCGTCATAATCGTTATTGTCGAGCAACACGGCGTCAAATAACCCAAAGGCGGACATAGCCGTTGCAATATATTCCTCATGTCCGTTTATTAAGGCGGTGAGCATCTTACGGATCAGCCCGCCGAGATTTTTTGCGTTTTCGCTTGTGCAAATATATTGCAGGTTGAAGCTGTTGAGGGCGTCCTTATCGCCGTTTTCAAGTCTTACAAGAAGTTTCTCCATACCGCTAGGCGTTCCTATAAAACACAGCTTGCTGCGGAGCCTCGGGTACTTATACAGGATTTCAATCACAACTTTAAGTATGCGTTTTACTCCGTACAAGTTTATATCGCCGAATCCGCAGGCATCGCAGAGATAGTATTTTTGTGCTATTGCTTCGAGTTCGATATACGAACCTGCATTATCTATGTCGGTTAATAATTTCTCTTTTTTGCATCTCACATAAAAAGAACGGGTAAACCTCGATTTAAGTAAAGATGCTTGTTCTTCATTGAGGCTTAATACAACTTTATCGCCCCCATCACCATAGAGGGTGAGACTGAGTTTCTCACCCTCGTTGTCGGCGTCGTAGCTGAAAGAGAATTTTGACTTATACTTTTGCATGATCTATCAAACTCGTATACTCGGCCTCAACCGCAAGCAACTCCTTTTCAAATTCCTTTACCCCGATATCGGGATTGTTTTTTAATTGATAGTATGTCCTGAACAGGCCCAGTTTTGTTGTGTTATATTGGGAGTCTATAATTGAGGTCTTATCGCACTCCTTAGCCAATGCTTTAACAATACAGGAAACAATGGCGGGTTTTCTCTTTTTAAATTCTTGCATCAGCCCCTCCCTAACGCTTGTTCCAACAGAGATAGCTATTCCGCCGTCCGGGAGATTAAATCCAAACCGGTTAAGAGCGTCTGGACTTAACAGCACAGCCGTAAGTCGTTCATCGCGTTTAAGATATTCCAACAATGTCTTCCACGACTTTTCATAAATATTTCTAATTCTGTCAGTTGTTGTCCGCCAAGCGTTCACGTTCAATTGCCATGTGCGGCATGCCGCATTAAAATCCCTGACGGCATAAGCCAATTCTCTTTCGCTTAACGGAAGTTTACCTATATCTTGAAGAACCCAGCCGAATTTAAGAGAATTGTCTATACGGCTCCAAACACATAAATTATCAAGGGCGCGGACGCGGGTTTTGGCCACACCGGGATTCCGTTCGTCCCAAAGATTGTCAAAAAGATTACGGTATTCTGTGATTTTTGCCTGAATACACTTGTGTAGATTCTGCTCTTCGGCGTTAAATTCTTTCTCACGTCTTTTCAGCTCTGTGCCATGGCTTAGTTGTATCGTAAAATCATTCACGACCTTTTGAAAACCGTAAAATAATTCCTTATAATTTTGGTTGTAGAATTTAATGTTGTTCCGGGTTAATATTTCCGAGAGCACACACTCCGGATGGGATAATACAAAGCTATTCAAATCGGCAAAGGCAACCTCCCGCCTTCCCCTCCATTTTTTCTCTAAATCGGCCTCGTAAGCTCTCTGTGCGTTCTCCGCGACACTACGGATTTCCTTGGTTATTGCGATATCGTCTGTTCCCCTTTCTACGGCGTCAAGCAACATAGGAATGATATAATCATAACGGTCTGCCGTGCGAGATGCAACATAATGCGACGCATCTTCTTCGGAAAGATTAGTAACCGCAAGTGCGGAATATAATTCCGTTTGCTTTTGCCTTATTGACAAAATTTTGTCCGTGCGCTCTTTTAAGGCTCTTCTCATATCCGCAAAATCGGCAAACCCAAAAGAAACAAAAGCCATGGTAGCGTCATCGCCGTGGACAGCGTCAAAAAAATCATGAAGTTTATCTGCAAGTTCCCGCTCTGAATTGCTCTCGTCTATTGCAGACAGCAAAGTATGCTCAACCCCTAAATGATCGTGCGGGTCAAAAGGATCGAACACGCCGTCGCTTACAGCCATAAGAATACAAGGTTCCTGAATCTCGTGCCGCAAATAATTTAGATGAATTTTTTGATTGTCTGCATAAAACAAATTGGTTACAGAGCCTGAACCGTCCTCGTCGTCTACCGATAGAAGTTTTAGCCCCGACGGGGTGAGAGCATAGAGACGGGAATCTCCCGCCCAAACGGTTTCGGCTATCACCGAATGGTTTTCTTCACAATAACGTATAAATGCCAATGTAGTAGGAAGAAGAAGCTGATTGTCGTATTTACCTTTTTTTAAATCAAATTTTTCAACCGTGCTGTGCAGACCTTTACCTATAAATTCCGCAAGATTCGTCCTTACTTTTTTGTCATCCAGTCTCGCATCCTTAAACCCGCCCTCTGTCAGCGCATATACACAGCGGGCAATTACGATTCTCGACGCCCACAGCGCAGAAGTATCATCCTTTTCATCTGTCATGGGCGCTATAAGCTCCTCAATGTACTTTAAAAGTCCAGAGGAAATTTGCGGAATATCGCCAAATGCACCAGACAATATTTCATTGTACATATCGGCATGTTTTGCACGGTCGATTTGATGAACGGTTGAACCCGAACCGCCCAACCCGTCGGCGGCAACCAAAAGATTACCGCCGATATAGGGCATAGCATCTTCATTTTTCAGCACCGAGTAAAATTTTAAATTTAAGTTTTTCATTTTATGAACCCCATGAGTTTGAGATTATTTGCAGGCACTCTCTCGTTTACCTTATTCTTACCGTCAACAATCTCGTTGTAGACGATCCTGTAACGATGCTCTCCGCCGACTTCCATTCTGGAAATACTCTTTACACCGAGACGTGCCATATTTTCATCGCAATACATTGTACCGTGTTCGGGCCATGGCGTGTCGGCATCGACCGATACCGCTTTCGGGTGGGCAAGCCCTTCGGCGACCAGCCACTCATAGCCCTTGTCAATCTCACGGCCGGACGCGGTTGTAATTAGATACCTCTTCCTGAAAGCAAGCTGTACTTTGCAAATCTTTGCGTACCCCTTTTGGGCAACAACGTCAGGAGACTCAAACTCAATCATATGCTCGTCCCAAGGAGTATCTACTTCCGCACCCCTACACACAGCATAACCCGCGTCGCAGAGTTCCGAAATTGTCATAAATCGTTCGGCGCCGTCTCCCATGACCACGTGGTATTTTAAGCTTGCACTTCCGCTCCCTTCGTTGATACGTTTAATGGATTTTACACCCCTTCTTTTTAAATCGCTCACCGGTATAAGTTCGGCAATCAATTTATGCGCACCCCAAAGTTCAGTATCAAACGGCCTGTCGTCATTCCCTTTTTGGAATGCTTCTGGAACCCCTATCTTGTCTGCGAGGACATCAGCCACTTGTCCTGCTGTGGGTCTGTCTGCCGGATTTTTGGCAAACGTCCAGTTGATAAGCGATTGCAAAGTTGCTCCGCAATTCTCTCCTATACGGACATTAAACTTTTTGTCGATTGTTACGGTCTTGTCCAAGTACACTGCCGCGCCAACCGAACCATGTTCCAAATCCACTCCCGGAAACGAGCCTGTCCACCATTTATGTAATACAACCCCCAGCGAAAAAATATCTGTTGCCGCAGTAATTGTTTCCTTGGGAGCGGCCCCCTCGTCTGAGCCATAGAGCATAACTTCCGGACTTTGGTATCCATCAGAACCGCCGATACTTTCCCATTCGGGTATAGCGTCGGCAGGATAGGAAGAATCAAAATCAATCAAGTATGCTATGTATTTTCCGCCCGTGTTTGAAACGAGTATGTTCTTGCCTTTCAGGTCGCCGTGAATTACACCGTGAGCGTGAAGTTTTTCCAATGCCACCGATGCACTCTTTGCCAATTGAATAAAATCAGCAAGGGAAATTGATTTGTAGTCATATGTGTCGGGAAAAACGTCGGGGATACAAGGGGTAACGGTAGTAAACATTTTTTCGCTATCCCAAAAATTTTCTTCTTCAACGACTATATGATCCGTCGACCAGTTGAGTCCCTTCATCAACATACGCAATCGCTCTTGTTTCTTCTGTAAAGCGTCTGCTTCGGCCTTATACTTATCATACACGGCTTTCGGCTCACCCTTTGTAGGATACCTCACGTGCATATTACGTTTAACAAAGTATTTCTTCCCGTCTTTTGTTGCAATTATATATTCGCCGTTACCCGTGTTTTTCCACAAGATTGTACTCCCGTCTAAAAACGCGGAATTCACTTCATAAATGCCATTATATTTCATGAGTACTTAATCCCTCCTGAATATTCGGGCGAACAGCCTATGTGTCCCATACGGACTGTTCGCCCGTTCCACATGTCTGTTAAGCGTTGCTTGCAGAAGCGGCAATAATCTTTATAATGTCCTTAAAGTCGATATCGCCAAGACCGTCAGCCATATTTACAGGCTCAAATACGCTACGGTTCAATTTGGATTTGAGAGCCTTGTACTTCGTTCCGTCGGGAGCGAACATAACAAGCCTCTTGTTGCGTTCACGGAGCTTGAAGTTGGGGTCCTGCGCCATGCAAGCCCACATTTCAACCAGCCCGGCCTCGTCAACCATACCGGCAGGATATCCCGCTTCGCCGGCTCGCTCTTTAAGGTCCAAGGCCTCCGCGTCTGTGAACAGAACAATTACCTGCCTGTCCTTTGCCGCCGTCGTGAAGTCGGATTTCATTGCATAGTACAAAGCTTCAAGTCCGTTTTCGGGACCGTCGCCACCGCCGTTTGCCGAGATATCGGCAAGGTACTTTTCAAAATCCGCCGTATCGGTGGGGAGTTCAAAGAAGGGGCTCTCCACCATAGCCTGCTCCCCGTCATCGTGATAATCACGGAAAACAATAACTTTTACGCGCATGGAGTCGATTTCGCTGCCGAGATCGGTCATTGCGCTCACAAACTCCAAGTGGAATCTGCGTGCGTTTGACTTTACGCTCTCAATACAGGGAGCCATGCTACCCGTTCCGTCGATACAAAACACCACGTCGATATTGCGTTTCGTTCCAAAAATGTTGTCTGCCATAAAATTATTTTCCCTCCTGGCAACCGGTGCGTTTCCCGCACCTTCTTTATGGCAATATTATATTATATCTTGTCGTTTGTTGTCGAGAGCGTATCTTTGTATTAAAGATTACATTCCTTGTATAAAAAAAAGAATCCTGTAAATTTTACAAGATTCCCAGTTTAACAATTTATATCATTCTTATTTATAAAAAACCAAAATATCTTCCAGTGTTACTTCGGCAATTTGGCAATAAAACAATAAATTCTCAATTCCAACCGGCGTCTTTCCGCTTTCCCAGTTGTTAATTACGCTTTCCGATTCACCGAACACTTCCGCAAGTTCCGGACGACTGATACTTTTGTCAATATAGCGCTCTTCGCAGGTGGTGCAATCTTCTGACGGATTATTGCATTTTTCTGTATTCTTTTTTATAATGCTACAAACATACTTCCTGAGACATGAATTATCGCTTCGCAACCTGAATAATTTATTGCCTGTGGCTTCCCAATCTATAAATTTACGCTTTATCTCCATATGCAAATTATAACATTTTCTGCCAAATTATGCAAGCGCTTGGATGCATGTAATATTTTAAATTATTTTCGTAAGTTTCACGAATTTATTTTTATCAAAGACTATTCAAACATAATCGCATAGATTAAGCAGATATACTATTGTTTTGTCGATGCCGAAGGTCGTCCTTGTGGACTCTGTATGGATTGAGCAGATTTTTCTTTTGGTATGTAAGATATATCAATAATATGCCTGGTTCGCATTTCCTCATCAACAAAAATTTCGATATAGGGTTTCAAAAACCTATGCTTTTTACTTGGAGAATCTCCTTCTTCAACATAATATTTTGGAAACTTTCCCGGTCTATATCGCTTAAAAACAAAACCGGGCCCCTTGTAGCGGATTCGTTTTTTACGCTGTCAAAACAAATATCTTCATTTGTTCCGTCATAATTTTTCCTACGCTTTAATTTAATATCCTATTTAAGTGTATCATAATATAGACGGATTTCAAAAATAAAATGTTACATTAAATCAGGATCCATTTTGCCGATTTTTATCCCAAACGGGGCAAACGGAATGTTTGACTTTGGGGCGTTTTTATGCTATTTTAATTACAACAGTCGCAAAGGCGTTTTATGCGGCGTTTCGGGCGCATACCGCATGTGTTTGCGCCTGCACATGTGCGAATATATCGGTGTGTTTATTAAATATATAATATTATGAAAGTTAAACGGTTTTTTTTGAATATGGCGTGCGGGGCGGCTATCGGCGTGGCAATGATTATCCCCGGCGTGAGCGGCGGAACCATCGCCGTGCTGTTGAATATCTACGATAAGCTGATTGACGCTTTGGGCAATCTTGGAAAAGATTTTAAAAACAATGTGTTGTTTTTGTTGCCCATTCTGCTGGGCGCGGTCTTGGCGGTTGCGGCAATGTACTTTCCGCTGCTGTATGCGCTTAAATACGCCCCGTTGCCCACAGTGCTGTTGTTCGCGGGGCTCATGGCCGGCTCGGTGCCCAAACTGTTCACCGACAGCAAGACGTTCGGCTTTAAAAAAATAAATATCGTATCTGTAATCATTCCGTTTTTGGCGATTATAGGCATTTGCGTAACCAAAATTTTTGTTTCGGCAGGAGCCGCCGACCTTACGTCAGGCATGCCCGTTTGGGGATATTTTGTGCTTATTGCCGTGGCTATGCTTGCAAGCTGTGCGCTTGTTGTCCCCGGCGTGAGCGGTAGCATGCTTTTGATGATTTTGGGTTATTATAACCCGCTGTTTGGAGTTGTGGATACTCTTATCGCCGATTTTGGGCACTCCGCGCTTGTATTGGGGCTGTTTGCGCTGGGTGTGATTATAGGATTTTTCAGCATTGCAAAATTAATGAAGCTGTTTTTGGCCAAACTGCCCCGCGGCACGCACTGGGCGATTTTCGGGTTTGTGCTGGGGAGTATACCCGCGATATTTATTGTTTTTGACTACGCCTCCGCGCCCATAACCCCCGTGCAGATTGCAATAGGCTGCATACTTTGCGCGCTGGGCGCTATTGGCACCTACGCGCTTACCTCCCTCGTTGACCGCAAAACAAAACATAACGCTTGACGGCGCGAAGGCTTTGCATAGAACAGGCGGCTTGCCGAAGCAAGCCGCCTTTTTTCTTGTTTGTTTTATTTCGATACTGCTACTTGATTACCTTTTTATACCGTGTTATTCTTCGTGGAATACTCCACGGCACTCGCCTATATTGTCTGCGTCGGTATACTCTTTGGTAATTTCAAAGTCGGGGGCAGCGTCCGAAAGTGTGTCGATTATGTTGCCCTGCAATTCATAAGCTATTAACATTGACATGCCGGGTTCTTCGCCCATGCTCATTTCCACTATCAGGAAGCCGTTATCATAGAGTGTTGCCGTTCCGCTTATTTCTTGCGGAACACCCGGCATACCCATTATCTCGGCCATGTTGGTGATTGTATAAACCGCAGTGGGTTCGAGAGCCGAAAAATCATAATCGGCTATGGAATTCGCTTCCAAATCAACTGCGTATATACCAATCTTTACGCCGTCCGCGTCCTTTAAAATCAAGGTTTTTTGTTCATCGGCCAACTCGTAATAACAAGTTTTAACATACGAGTCTCCTCGATTTACGGTAACTTTGGCTAAACTGCCGGCATAGAGTTCAACGCTTGTAATGGGCGCCGTTTCATATGTTGCCGTGCCCGTAAGCGTATGTTCGGCTGCGCCGAAATCTACGGTAACGCGTACCTGCACTTCAACTTTATATCCCTCGATAGTGATATACGCATTGCAATCTCCGCCCAGCTTTGTATCCACTTCGCTTATATCCGCTGTGCGGATAATTTCTTCGGTAAGCTGTTTTTGCGCGCTTTGCTCTCCGCCTACCGGCTCAAAGTAATTCACATAAACGGTTTTACCTTCAAGAGCCTCAACCAGCTTATCAAGTATATTGTCGGTAGACTTTACTTCTATCGTTTGGCTGTCCTCAATCCATGCGTTACTGATATTGCAGACTGCGGGGTCGTATACTTCAATATCTATTTCGTTTTGAGCTTCCTTATATTTAACCGTGAAGTTTTTATGCCCTACGGTTGTAAAATCGGGCTTGTCGCCCTGGATCATATCCTCGGTTATGATAAAGGTTTCCGCAGCTGAGTTGTTCCACATGGAAGAAGAATCGGTTCCACCCTTGTACTCCGTTACGGGAATATATCTTGCCTCTATTTCGGGGAAAGTATCGCTGACCTTTAAAGCGTTACCATTAGGAAGGTTCAGGTCTATTCTGTATGTCTGCCGAACTTCCTCATATACGAATATGGAGAGATTACCTTCTATGGAGTTTTCGTTGTATTGAACGGTAACTTCCTGCCTTCCGCCCGTATCTTTGTCAAAGCCCTGCAACATTCCGGTAGTAACTTTGTAGTAAACTTCACCCACATTGGTTTGGGCAACAACATACACGCCGCTTAAATCGGGGTCTGTACCCTTTTCGCAATATATTGTACCGTTTGTCCACAACTGATAATTTTCAGCCTGTATGCTTTCCACAACACGTACCCATATCGTATTATCATCGTTGACCTGCAAATCGGGATAATCCTCGCTATGATATTGGACATGGAGTTCTGTGGGGTCGCCATCGGTTACGGTTGCAGTGAGGGATTCCAGATTGGTTATATATTCCTTTGTAAATTCCTCATAGGTGTAATCGCCGTTATCTTTTACAAGCTGCCAGCGCAGATTGCCAAAGTTATAATTTTGGCTCTGCACTTCCTCAACCGTCATAATAAGGTCATGTCTGCCGTCAAGTCGGACTCCTATTACTTCGGGATTGGCAGGGTCGTAAACCCTGACCATAAAGGGCTCTTTCTTGCCGTTATATGTTACGGTAAATTGCGTTTCGCCCTTTTTGGTAAAGTCATAGTTGCCCGAAAGTATATCCTTGGTTACGCGCACTGTATCAGATGTGTCGTCAGCATATTCAACATTAATCCACATTTCGGGTATGCCTTCGGCAGTAATGGGAACGTTTTGGGTTTCCAATGAAATGTTGCGCGCAACTTTGGGAACTTCCACTTCCACGGTTTTTGTAGTGTTGTCGGACATGGTGAACGTAAAGCGCATCATCTGCTTGCCTTCGCTGTTCACAAAGTACTCGATTTGCACACCTATGATTCCTACGCCGTCCTCTCCGTCTTCACCGGGGGCACCGGGAGCGCCGTCTTTGCCGGGAGCACCGTCTTTGCCGGGTGCGCCGTCTTTACCGGGTGCGCCGTCTTCACCGGGTGCACCGTCTTTACCGGGTGCGCCGTCTTTACCGGGTGCACCATCTTCACCGGGTGCGCCGTCTTTACCGGGTGCACCATCTTCACCGGGTGCGCCTTTGTCGCCTTTGTCGCCTTTGTCTCCCTTATCACCCTTATCGCCTTTGTCTCCCTTATCACCCTTATCGCCTTTGTCTCCCTTATCGCCCTTTGCGTTGGCAAGAAGGTCGGCATACCATTCATCATAGGTCATTACGTCGTCGCCCGCAGATTCCGCCGCGTCGGCATAGAGCTGGTACACTGCGTACATTTGGGTGTCCTTGTTTGCGTTGTTTTCGCTTTGACCCTTGTCGCCGCACGCCGCCAAACCTATGGCGCCGCAGGCAACCGTGAGCGAAGCAAGAGCCGCAAGCACAATCTTTTTGGTTTTCATTGTTCACTCCTTTAAAATTTATTTTAGTATGCGTAGATTGTTCATAGCGCATACAAATTGACATCTTTTGCCATTAACCTTTTAAAGTATAACATGTTACCCCCCCCCGTCAAGTGTTTGCGTAAAATTTACTTCGGCAGCGTGTCGCTGCGGCCGAGTTTCTTTATTGCGTTGGTTCTTGACGGAGTTTAACGCAAGTCAAGCAGAGAGGCTCTGCGGCCGAGTTTCTTTATTGCGTTGGTTCTTGACGAAGTTTAACGCAGGTCAAGCGGCGTGTCGCCGCACCCAGGTTTCTTTATTACTTTTGCACTTGACTTACTTTGCCGCAGGTCAAGCGGAGTGTCGCCGCACCCAGGTTTCTTTATTACTTTTGCGCTTAACTTGCTTTACCGCAGGTCAAGCGGCGGGTCGCCGCAGCCGGATATCTTTATTACTTTTGCGCTTGACTTACTTTGCCGCAGGTCAAGCAGAGTGGCTCTGCGGCCGAGTTTCTTTATTGCGGGAGCGGTGGACATACTTTTGCGCAGGTCAAGCATAAATTTTGGTTGCCGTGTTATCCTACTTCGACCAATCCACGAGGGGATTCTCTCACTCAATCGCCCGCTTTCAGCGGGTCTCATATCGTTCGAAATGACACGGCTTAATGAGTACGGTACATATTTTAAAAATTGCGGGAGCTGTAATTACGTAGTTAGCAAGCGGTTAGAAGCGAGCAGAACGAGGAGCGCGCGGCTTTGCGACGGGGAGTGTACAAAGATGTACATGACCCTAGCAAAACGTAAGCGCGACAACGTTATACGACGCTTATAATCCGCTTGGCGGGAGCACACAAAAAATCCCAAGCACAACTTGCTTGGGATTTTTTGTGAATTTTATTTTATTTTATTGAAGTTTCAATGGACGTGCTACACTTTATCATAATTTCAAGGCACTCGTTCAATAGTTCCTTGTCCTCGTTGGAAAGGGCGCCGCTCTTTATTGCGCCGTTGACTATTACCGCGGCGTAATTAAAGGAGGAAAACATGTTTTTAAGTAGTTCCTGCTGCTTTTCGTAACTGCCTTCCGACGTTATAAAAAAGTTGTATACGTCCTGCAATTTTTTGCCCGCATCCTTTAATAGGGATAAATTGCGCGTGCTTTGAATCTGCAAAACGGAGTCGCGGAATTTGCCTATAAGGTCCAATAACCTTAAATCTTCAAAATTCAACATGGCAAAACCGTTTTATCAGTCCTTGATGTTTATATCTACCGTGCTGTTGAAGCCGGGGGCGATTACGGGGGACATGTTTTTGTATTCCTTTACGCCCGTGCCCGCGGGAATCAGCTTGCCTATAATAACGTTTTCCTTTAAGCCTATAAGCGGGTCTACCTTGTTCTTTATGGCCGCGTCCGTCAAAACCCTTGCCGTCTCCTGGAAGGACGCCGCCGAAAGGAAGCTGTCGGTTGAGAGCGCCGCCTTGGTTATGCCGAGAAGCACGCGCTTTTGAAGCGCGGGAGTGCCGCCGCTCTGGATTGCCTTTTGGTTCTCCTCCTCAACGGCAAACATATCTACCGTTTCGCCCGGCAAAAGTCCGGTGGAGCCTGCGTTCTCTATCCTTACCTTACGGAGCATCTGGCGGACGATTATTTCCACGTGCTTGTCGTTTATGTCAACGCCCTGCGAACGGTATACGGACTGTACCTGTTCGAGGATATAGTCCTGCACGCCCTTTACGCCAGAAACTCTTAAAATATCCTGGGGATATACCGAGCCTGCGTTGAGCACGGTGCCGGGGATTACCGTATCGCCGTCCTTTACGTGCAATTCGGCGTTGAAGGGGAGCTTGTATTCCTTTTTCTGTTCGCCCGTTACGGGGTCGCGGACGGCAACAACCTTTTCGCCGTCCTTGTCGTCCACCGAAACCACGCCCGAAACTTCGCACAGCGTTGCGCAGCCCTTGGGTTTGCGCGCTTCAAAAAGCTCTTCAACACGGGGCAGACCTTGTGTTATGTCGCCCGTGGCGGCTATGCCGCCCGTGTGGAAGGTACGCATGGTAAGCTGGGTACCGGGCTCGCCTATGGACTGGGCGGCTATTACGCCTACCGCTTCGCCCGGCATTACGGGCGTGTTGGTCGCCATATTTTTGCCGTAGCACTTGGCGCATACGCCGTACCTTGAATTGCAGGTGAATACCGAACGTATTGAAACTTGTTCTATGCCCGCGTTCACAATCTGCTTTGCGATTGCGTCGGTTACGAACCCGTTTACGCCCACAATCAAATTGCCCTGCTTATCGAATACGTCCTCGGCAACAAACCTGCCCTGGACTCTGTCTTCAAGCCCCTCTATAACTTCGCCGTTGGGGCCTATAATTGCCTTTACTATCATACCGCGGGGCTTTTTGCTGCCCGCCATGCAGTCCTCTTCCCTTACAATTACGTCCTGCGAAACGTCCACAAGACGCCTTGTGAGGTAGCCGGAGTCGGCCGTTTTTAGCGCCGTGTCGGCAAGACCTTTTCTGCCGCCGTGCGAGGAAATGAAGTATTCCAGAACGGAAAGTCCCTGCCTGAAACAGGATTTAACGGGTACTTCTATCTTTTTGCCCTGGGGGTTAACCATCAGTCCGCGCATGCCCGAAAGCTGTTTCATCTGGTCGATGGAACCGCGCGCGCCGGAGTTTGCCATCATCCATATGGGATTGAATTTATCGAGCGATTTTTTAAGCTCCTCGGTTACCCTGTCGGTGGCTTCGTCCCACGCGTCGATTACGGCGTTGTAACGCTCTTCCTCCCTTAAAAGGCCGCGCTGGTACTTCTTTTCGATTGCTATTACTTTTTGCTCCGTTTCATGCACTATCTCCTGCTTTGCGGCGGGTATGTGCATATCGAATACCGAGGTTGTGATTGCGCCCACGGTGGAGTATTTGTAGCCGAGCGTTTTGATTTTATCCAGAACGTCTGCCGCTCTCGGCGCGCCGCCCGTCTTGAAGCAGCGCTCTACTATTTTGCCCAACTGCTTTTTGCCGACCGCAACCGCGTCGCCCAAAAACTCGTAGGAAATTTCGTATTTGAGCCAATCTTCCTTTTGCTCGCGCTTGACAAAGCCCAAATCCTGCGGCATGTTGGAGTTGAATATTATTCTGCCCACCGTGGTCATAACGGTGCCCTGCACCGTCTCGCCGAAGTAGGGGGAGTTCTCGTCCGTTACCGTTACCTGCCGCCTTACGCGTATTTCGTCCTGCATGTGGATGAGCTTTAACTGGTATGCCATCAAGGCTTCATCCTCGGATATATACGCGTTGGCAACGTACTGCTCCGCGCCCTCGTCCGTTTGGGCGCACTCGTAGTATCTGTCGCCGCTCCACCTGTAATACTTGCCGTTTTCGCGGCGGATTATAGTGAGGTAGTACGCGCCCATAACCATATCCTGCGAGGGCTGCATAACGGGCTTGCCGTCCGAAAGTTTTAATATATTGTTGGAGGAGAGCATCAGGAATCTCGCCTCGGCCTGCGCCTCCACCGAAAGGGGCACGTGTACCGCCATCTGGTCGCCGTCGAAGTCGGCGTTGAACGCAGTACATACAAGGGGGTGAATCTTTATCGCCCTGCCTTCAATCAGCACGGGCTCGAACGCCTGTATCGAGAGCCTGTGCAGTGTGGGCGCACGGTTCAAAAGCACGGGGTGTTCCTTTATTACCTCTTCCAAAACGTCCCATACGAAGGGCTTTGCCTTTTCAACGGTGCGCTTTGCGCTCTTTATGTTGTGGCACTGCCCGCTTTCAACCAGCTTTTTCATTACAAAGGGCTTGAACAGCTCTATTGCCATCTCCTTGGGCAGGCCGCACTGGTACAGCTTTAATTCGGGGCCTACTACTATAACCGAACGTCCCGAATAGTCTACACGCTTGCCGAGGAGGTTCTGGCGGAAACGCCCCTGCTTGCCGCGGAGCATGCCCGAAAGGGATTTGAGCTCGCGGTTGGAGGGTCCGGAGAGCGCCTTACCGCGCCTGCCGTTGTCTATGAGCGCGTCAACCGCCTCCTGCAACATGCGCTTTTCGTTCTTTACTATCATGTCGGGCGCACCCAGCTCAATCATTCTCTTCAAACGGTTGTTGCGGTTTATTACGCGCCTGTACAAGTCGTTTAAGTCGGAGGAAGCAAACCTGCCGCCGTCGAGTTGGAGCATGGGACGGAGTTCGGGGGGAAGCACGGGAAGAACGGTCAAAATCATCCATTCGGGACGGTTGCCGCTCTTGCGGAAGGCTTCCAGAATTTCTATCCTCTTTACGGCCTTCAACCTCTTCTGGCTGGCTGAACTCGTCTCTATAATTTTTCTGGCTTCCTCGCACTCCTTGTCGAGGTCAACGGCAACCAACAGCTCGCGGATGGCCTCGGCGCCCATGCCCACTTTCAAGCCCGTGGTTTCGCTGTCGCCGTACTGCTCCTCTATTTCGCGGAGTTCCTTGTCGTTTATAACCTGCTTATATTCCAGAATGGGCACCGTGCCGGGGTTAATTACAACGTACGCGGCAAAGTATATTACCTGTTCGAGAGCCTTGGGGCTCATGTCGAGAATCAAGCCTATTCTCGAAGGCACACCCCTGAAATACCATATGTGCGATACGGGAGCGGCAAGCTCTATATGCCCCATTCTCTCCCTTCTTACCTTTGCGCGGGTAATTTCAACGCCGCACTTTTCGCACACAATGCCCTTGTATCTTATTCTCTTATACTTTCCGCAGTGGCACTCCCAGTCCTTCATGGGTCCGAATATGCGCTCGCAAAAGAGTCCGTCCTTTTCGGGTTTCTGCGTTCTGTAATTTATTGTTTCGGGCTTGGTTACCTCGCCCTTGGAAAGTTCCCTGATTTTTTCGGGAGAAGCTACGCTGATTTTAATTGAGTTGAAATCGTTTAATTCAAACATATTTTACCTCCCTTACTCTCCGTCCTTATCGGTTTCGTCGTCGGCTTCGTCGTCATTTTCATCGTCGCCGTCCTCGTCCTCGTCGAAGAGAGTAAACTTGTCGCCCAGATCGTCGTCATCGCCGAACGATTCCATATCTTCGTCGCTGTCGCCGAACAGTTCTTTGCCCGTGTAGTCGTCCTCGTCGTTGTCGAAAATGGAGCCGGGTTCAAGGTCGATATCCTCCGCCTTGTGCTCGCCGACGATTTCAACTTCCTCTTCGGGCTTGCTGTCCTCCAACTCCTGTATTTCACGCGCACGGGCGGTGGGGATTGCGTCGTCCTCGTCGTCGAGTTCGCGGATTACAAGCTCTTCGCCGCTTTCAGTGAGTACTTTTACGTCCAAAGCGAGCGATTGGAGTTCCTTTAACAGCACTTTGAAGGCTTCGGGTACGCCCGGTTCGGAGATATTGCTGCCCTTCACTATGCTCTCGTAAGTTTTTACACGCCCTACGATATCGTCCGACTTAACTGTCAATATTTCCTGCAACACGTGCGCCGCGCCGTAGGCTTCCAGAGCCCACACTTCCATTTCGCCGAAACGCTGTCCGCCGAACTGCGCCTTGCCGCCCAAAGGCTGTTGCGTTACTATGCTGTAAGGGCCTATCGAGCGGGCGTGAATCTTGTCGTCTACAAGGTGAATGAGCTTTATCATGTACTGAACGCCCACGGTTACACGGTTTTCAAACGGTTCGCCCGTTCTGCCGTCGTACACCTGTATTTTGCCGTCCACTTTGCCCTCCGGATTGAGGATATTGTTCTCCTGGAACAGCTTCTTTATATCCTGCTCGGTTGCGCCGTCGAATACGGGGGTGGCTATCTTCCAGCCGAGCTGTTTGCACACCAATCCCAGGTGTACTTCAAGTACCTGGCCTATGTTCATACGCGAAGGCACGCCGAGGGGATTCAAAACTATCTGTAAGGGGGTGCCGTCCGCAAGGAAAGGCATATCCGCCTGGGGAAGAACCCTGGAAATAACGCCCTTGTTGCCGTGGCGGCCCGCCATCTTGTCGCCCACCTGTACTTTACGCTTCTGCGCTATATACACGCGCACAAGTTTTGAAACGCCGGGCGAAAGCTCGTCCTTGTTTTCGCGGGTGAATATCTTTACGTCCACAACAATGCCGCCCTCGCCGTGGGGCACTTTCAGGGACGTGTCGCGCACCTCTCTCGCCTTTTCGCCGAATATTGCGCGCAAAAGCCGCTCTTCGGGGGTAAGCTCCGTTTCGCCCTTGGGCGTTACCTTGCCTACGAGAATATCGCCCGTCTGTACTTCGGCGCCTATTCTTATAATGCCGTTTTCGTCCAGGTCTTTAAGGGCGTCCTCGGATACGTTGGGAATATCCCTCGTTATCTCCTCGGCGCCGAGCTTGGTGTCGCGCGCTTCCGTTTCGTGTTCCTCGATGTGGATAGAGGTGAACACGTCGTCCTGCACTAATTTTTCGGATATGAGAATGGCGTCCTCGTAGTTGTAGCCCTCCCACTCCATGTAGCCTATGAGTATATTTTTGCCGAGCGCAAGTTCGCCGTTGTTGGTCGCGGGGCCGTCGGCGATTATTTCGCCCGCTTCAACCCTGTCGCCCGTGTTTATAATGGGACGCTGGTTTAAGCAGGTGCATTGGTTGGAACGCTCGAACTTCTTTAATTTATATTCGGTTATTAAGCCGTTGTCCTCCTGAATCTTTATCATATCGGAAGCAACGCCCACGGCAACGCCCGCGTTCTTTGCGCGAACCAGAACGCCGCTATCGCGCGCAATCGCCGCCTCTATGCCCGTGGCGACAATCGCCGACTCGGTCTTCATGAGGGGAACGGCCTGCCTCTGCATGTTGGAACCCATGAGGGCGCGGTTGGTATCGTCGTTTTCAAGGAAGGGTATGAGCGCCGTGGCAACCGAAACGAGCTGTTTGGGGCTCACGTCCATATAGTCCATCTTTTCGGGGGGATACTGCGTTATCAAATCGCGGTGGCGGCAGCCTATGTGCGAGTTTACAAAGTGGTTATGCTCGTCCAAAGGCTCGTTCGCCTGCGCAACTATATATCTGTCCTCCTCGTCCGCCGTGAGGTAGTCCACATGGTCGGTAACGGTGGGTATGCCGTTTTCGTCCTTTTCAACCTTTCTGTAAGGGCTCATTATAAAGCCATACTCGTTCACCTTGGAGAAGGTTGCAAGCGAGGATATAAGGCCTATGTTCTGGCCTTCGGGGGTCTCTATGGGGCACAGCCTGCCGTAGTGCGAGTGATGGACGTCGCGCACTTCGAACGTCGCCCTGTCGCGGTTCAGGCCGCCGGGGCCGAGCGCGGAGAGCTTACGTTTGTGCGTGAGTTCGGCGGCGGGGTTGGTCTGGTCCATGAACTGCGAGAGTTGCGAGGAGCCGAAGAACTCGCGTATAACCGCCGAAACGGGGCGCACGTTTACCAGCCCCGAAGGCGTAACTTCCATTGCGTCCTGCGTGGCCATGCGCTCCTTTATGAGTTTTTCAAGCCTGGCAATGCCTATCCTCAGCTGGTTTTGCAAAAGTTCGCCAACCGAACGCACGCGGCGGTTGCCAAGGTGGTCTATGTTGTCTATGGTGCCGATGCCGTATTGCAGGTCGATATTTGTGGATATGGCCGCTACGATATCGTCCACCGTTATGTGCTTGTGGTTGAGTTTTTCCGTTATGGGCTTGATTTCCTTCTTTTCGTCGTTATCAAGCTCGGTCTTTTGGGAAAGGAGCAACTCGTTGAACTTTTTGCAGGCAACAACAAACTTTATGCGCTGTTCCTTGCGGCGCTCGCGGTTCTTTTTATCCTCCGGCTTCTCGTCGTCGGCTTCGGGGGTTTCCGTAACGTAGTAAATGGCGTTGATTTCGTTTATAAACTTTTCGGCAACTTCCTCCGCCTTTGCGTTTTCGCACTCGGCGGCAATTTTTTTCATGAATACGAAGTTGGGATAGTATATTGTGGGTAAAAGCCCGAACATTTTGCGGGGCTTATCCGAAACGGCGCTCCAATTTACGGTGTTGTTGGCGATAATCTTGTGCTTGATTTCGCCCTGTTCGGGGTCGGAAACGGATACGAACACTTCGTTCACGCCCGAATCCTGCATCTCGATTGCCCGGCTTTCGCTTACAACGTCTCCCGCGTGCGCCATAACTTCGCCCGTGTAGGGATTTACAACGTCCTCCGCGAGTTTGCAGCCGGGGAGCCTGTACGCTAAATTAAGCTTTTTGTTGAACTTGTAGCGGCCGACCTTGACTACGTCGTAACGGCGGGGGTCAAAGAACAGGTTGTTCAGGTGCTGGCGCACCGAGGCCTCCGTGGGCACTTCGCCGGGGCGCAGACGGCGGTAGAGTTCGACAAGCCCGTCGCTTTCGGACTTGGTCGTGTCCTTGGCGATGGTGTTTTCTATCATTTTGTCGTTTGCAAACAGGTCCATGAGCGCCCTGTCCGAGCCGAAGCCGAGAGCGCGCAGAAGCACCGTTACGCAGATTTTGCGCTTTCTGTCCACGTGTACCCATAAAACGCCCTGCGCGTCCTGTTCGAGTTCCAGCCAGGCGCCGCGGTTGGGGATTACCGTGGTTGCAAACATTTCCTTGCCCGATTTATCGCGGGTGGAGGCGTTGTAAACGCCGGGTGAGCGCACGAGCTGGGAAACTATTACGCGCTCTGCGCCGTTGATGATAAACGAGCCGGACTCGGTCATTAAGGGGAACTCGCCCATAAATACGTCCTGGTCAATAACGTCTCCGCGCACCTTGTTTACAAGGCGCACCTTTACGTGCATGGGCAGGGCGTAGGTTGCGTCGCGGTTGCGGCACTCCTTTTCGTCGTACTTGGGCTTTTCGTCAAACCAATGGTCGAGGAAATACAGCTCGTAGTGGTCGGAGTAGTCGGTAATGGGCATGAAGTCCTCAAAAACTTCGGTTATGCCCTCCTTGATGAACGCGTCGTAACTCGACTTCTGTATCTCGACGAGGTCGGGAATGTCGATTACTTCGTTGATTTTACCGAACTTACGCCTCTCGGTTTTGCCATACTTGTGAACGGGTAAATTCATTAAAAAGAACTCCTTTTGAGCGGTTTTCCGCTATATATTTTCACATCTCAGGCTATCGCGCGGATATATCTTTTCACCGCGCACAATACTGCAAATGTATATTTACCGGGATATATTTGCGGGAATTTTTTTGCAAGGCGGCTCAATTTTTTGCGCTCCCCGCTTTACAAGTTGAGTTTTTTGTTATATACTATCTTACGAAAACTCAACACGAACCCGCATTTTTAATGGAATTTTTGTTGCCGTTTTTCCACAAAAAAGTGAAAAAGGTATAAAAATCCATTTTGATACATTTTACAATTTTACTATTTTATTATATTAAAGTCAAGCGTTTTTTTCAAAGTTTATGAGAATCGACAAATTTTTAAAGGTATCGCGCATTTTAAAGAGGCGTACGCTCGCCGAAGAGGCGTGTGAAAAGGGCAAAGTGAGCGTAAACGGCAGGGAAGTGAAGCCGGGGCACCGCGTTAAAGCGGGCGACACGGTGGAAATTTTTTTTGCGGGCGGCTCGCTTAAATTTATTATTAAGGAAATAAAAGAAACGGTAAAAAAAGACGAGGCCGCCTCCCTCTACGAGATTATAGGTCAATAGTATGCAACACGTTCACTTTAAGATAAAAAATTTTATTATGCTGTTTGTTGCGGGCGTGGTGAACGCCACGGGCGTTACCCTTTTGTTGCTCCCTTCCAACTTTTACGACAGCGGGCTTTCGGGCGTTTCCATGCTGGTTATCCAGCTGTTGCCGGAGGGCGTCAGGCATTACGTGCAGTTGTGGATACCGTTGATCCTTTTAAACGCGCCCGTGTTTTTGTTCGCGACAAAAAAACAGGGGTTGGAGTTTACGCTGTACTCGCTGTTTGCCATAATGATATATTCCCTCACCTCGCTCGTGTTCGAGCAGGTCGTGCCTAAATTCGTGCCCGACTTTTTCAGCGCGGGCTCGCCTATCGGCGGGGGCGAAAAGATTATCTGCGCCATTTTCGGCGGGCTTTTATCGGGCATAGGCAGCGGAATGGCCATACGCTTCGGCGGGACGATGGACGGCATGGAGAGTTTTGCCGTTATGTTTGCAAAGAGGCTCAACCTTTCGGTGGGCAACTTTGTGCTAATTTTTAACGTATTCCTATATATATTGATAGGCGTGCTGGCGTTTGCGGGGGTTATCCCCAACAGTGGGACGGCGGACTTCACCCCCGCTCTCTACTCGGTTGTGGCGTACTTTGTGGCAAGCAAGGCGGTAGATTTTATCTCCGACGGCCTCGACCAGGCGAAGGGCGCGCTTATAATCACCTCGCGGTACAGCGAAGTCTGCCACGCGCTTTCGATGGAATTCGGCAGGGGGCTGACCGTTATGGAGGGGCGAGGATACTATTCAAAATCGGAAAAACAGGTTATATATTGCGTTATTAACCGCTTCCAGGTGGCAAAGCTGAGGGAAGTTGTTTCCCGCAACGACCCGATGGCGTTTGTTACGCTTATGGATATAACCGACGTTATAGGCACGAGCATAAAATACAGCCGCGTGAACGAAAAACTTTTAAAACAGCGCCGCCTTGCGCAGGAAGCCGAGGAAAAGGCGGCCGCAGAAGCGCGGGAACAGTCTTTGGAGAGGGTTTACAAGTATGACAACGGCGAAGAACCTTAAAGTAAGCGCAGTAATTGCCGCGGCGGGCAGGGGCGAACGCGCGGGCTTTGGCAAAAACAAGTTGCTTGCCCCCCTTTGCGGCGCGCCCGCACTGTGGCACACGCTGGAAAAATTCGATATTCCCGAAGTGGACGAAGTGATTATCGCCTCGTCCGCAGAAGATTTCAAGGAGATAAGCGCGCTTGCCTCCCCCTTCGGCTACAAGGTGGTTTTGGGCGGCAAAACCCGCACACAGAGCGTTAAAAACGCGCTTGCCGCCGTTACGGGCGACATAGTGCTTATACACGACGGCGCACGCCCCTTTGTTTCCCGCGGGCTGATTTTAAAGTGCATTGAGAGCGTTGTGCGCTTCGGCAGCGGAATTTGCGCCCTGCCCTGCACCGACACGATAGCAACTTCCAACTACGGGCTGATAACGGGCTGCCACGACAGGCACTCCCTCTACCGCATACAGACGCCGCAGGGCTTTTATACGGAGGACATACGCCGCGCCTACGAAACGGCGGGCGACGGCGAATACACCGACGATTCCCGCGTGTACTGCGAATTTTGCGGCTTCCCGCGGGTTGTTGAGGGCGAGGAGAGCAACAAAAAGCTGACCTTTGCGGGGGATTTTGCGCTCGGTCTGCCCGCCCTGCCCGCAGGGGGCGGGGTGCGCGCCGGCTTCGGCGTGGACGTGCATTGCTTCTGCGAAGGCAACCATGTTACGCTCGGCGGCGTAAAAATTGATTGCGACAGGGCCCTCTTGGCGCACAGCGACGGGGACGTTGTTTTCCACGCCGTAACGGACGCCCTGTTATCGGCGGCGGGCTTGAAGGATATCGGGCACTATTTTCCCGATACCGATTCCTCTTTAAAGGGCGCGGACAGCGCGCACATGTGTAAAATTGCATTAAATGAGGTCAAAAAGGCGGGATATGCGCCGCTGAACATATCTGTTTCGGTGCAGGCAGAAAAGCCGAGGCTTGCCCCGCACATTCAAAAAATCACCCAAAACATGGCACATGTATTGGATATTCCGCAAAACTGCGTGGCGGTTGCCGCGGGCACTGCCGAAAAATTGGGCTTTGTTGGCAAGGGGCTGGGGATTACCGCCTACGCCGTCGCGCTGTTGAAAGAGGTGAAAAATGGCTAAACAACTCACGCAATTCGTGTGCGCGGAGTGCGGCGCAGTCAGTCCGCGCTGGCTGGGCAGGTGCCCCTCCTGCGGGAAATTCAACACCATGGCGGAGGAGCCAATTGCGCCCGCGGAGCCCCTTAAAACAACAAAAAAACCTTCCGCGCAGAGGGCAAAACCGCTCTCGCAGATTACATACGAAGAATTCAGCCGCACTTCCTCCGGAATTTCCGAGTTTGACAACGTTTTGGGCGGAGGAATTGTAGCCGGCTCGCTGGTGCTTCTCGGCGGCGACCCCGGCATAGGCAAGTCCACACTTTTGACGCAGATTGCCGCGCACCTTTCGGCGGAGCACAAAGTTTTGTACGTTTCCGCCGAGGAGAGCTGTTCGCAGGTTAAAATGCGCGCAAAGAGGCTCAACCTCAGCTGCGAAAATATGCTCTTATTAAACGAAACGTGCATAGATAACCTCGACGGCGATTTGGAGGGCGTCGAGTTCTGCGTGATAGACTCCATTCAGGCGGTGTACACCGACGGTTTGACCTCCTCCGCGGGCTCCGTGGGGCAGGTGCGGGAGTGCGCCTCAAAACTTATGAGGATTGCAAAGAGCCGCAACATAACCTTTTTTATAGTGGGGCACGTAACTAAGGAGGGCGCGCTGGCAGGCCCCAAAGTTTTGGAGCATATCATGGATACGGTGCTGTATTTCGAGGGCGAAAACCAGGAGAACTTCCGTATTCTGCGCGCGGTCAAAAACAGGTTCGGCAACGTTGCCGAGGTGGGCGTTTTCGAGATGACGGAAAACGGCGTTATTGCCGTTACGGACTATTCGGGCATATTCCTTTCGGAGAGCCGCGGCGAGGAGGCCGGGAGCGCGGTTACGCCCGCGCTTACGGGTGCGCGCTGTATGAACGTGGAAATCCAGACGCTCGTGTGCAAAACGTCCTTCGGATTGCCGAGGCGCATGCCGCTGGGGATAGATTACAACAAGCTCGTTCTGCTCATAGCCGTGCTGGAAAAGAGGTGCGGAATGTCGCTGGGCGCATACGATATTTACGTGAACGCCATGGGCGGGATTAAACTTAACGAACCCGCCTGCGATTTGGCTGTGTGCGCCGCGCTGGCTTCGGCGTATTTGGGGCAGCCGATAGACAAGTACACCGCCGTATTCGGCGAAGTGGGACTGACGGGCGAAGTGCGCGCCGTTGGCAGTTGCGAAAAGCGGGTTGCCGAGTGCGTTAAAATGGGCTTTAAAAAGGTGCTTCTGCCCGCAAAAAACATGAAGTCTGCGGCAAAATACACGCAAAAAATTTCCGTTGTGCCCGTATTATACGTAAACACCATGATAAAAAACCTGTTCAACCGCGAATAACCGTAAATATGTGCGCGCAATACATATATATAAGCGCATATCGGCCGCCGCACACTTCAATTTAAAAACATATGCAACCGAATTCGCATAAAAATTAAAACACATGCAAAAAGGCTCCGCCCCGCGGAGCCTTTAAATTGCATTTATTTATTTGTCCTGTTGGGAAGTTTCGCCCTCTGCGGGGGCGTCGCTTTGGGGCGCCTCAGGTTCCTCATTTACGGGCTCTCCCTGTTTGGGTTCCTCCGTTTGGGTCTCCTCTTCCTTCTTTTCCTTTTTATCCTTAATTTTGCTCTTGATTGCGTTTACCGCCTTGGAAAACAGTCCGGTCTTCTTCTGTTCGATTATGGTAACGTTGTCCTCATCGAGGGACTTGGTGTTCACTACTTCCTCGTACTCGCAGTAGTCTGGCGTGATAACCTTGGTAGTCGTTTCGTTGAAGAATCTCTCGTAGCCGTGCTCTATGGCAACCCTTATAACGTCGCCCTCCTTCACGGAGTACTTGTTGGGCATCTTTATTATCACGTCCGCGTCGCCCGTTTTGCCGTGTACGTTCAAGATATCGCCCAAAAGTTCAACTATGCCTACCGTCATTTCAAAGGACGTGTCCTTGAATTTTTCAAACCTCTCGTCCTGTTCGAAGATGAGGTTTTCGGGGCGGATACCGTAAACCATGCCGTGCCCAACGTAATTTTTAAGCAATTCCTTTTGGTTGGGGAGCATTTGTATCTTTTGCTCGCAACCGTTTATCGAGAACCCGTCCTCTTGGAGCGTGCCGTAGAGGAAGTTCATTGCGGGCGTGCCTATAAAGCCTGCCACAAACAGGTTGGCGGGGTGCTGGTACACCTCGTTGGGGGTGCCTATCTGCTGGATAAAGCCGTCCTTCATAACGACTATGCGCGACGCCATCGTCATGGCCTCTATCTGGTCGTGGGTAACGTATATGGTGGTTGCGCCGACTTCCTCGTGGATACGCACAATCTCGCTTCTCATGGCAACGCGGAGTTTTGCGTCGAGGTTGGACAGAGGTTCGTCCATAAGGAACACCTTGGGGCGGCGGACTATGGATCTGCCCAGCGCAACCCTTTGCCTTTGGCCGCCGGAGAGAGCGCGGGGCTTTCTGTCGAGATAGGGCGTAAGTTTAAGTATTGCCGCCGCTTCCCTGACGCGCCTGTCTATTTCGTCCTTGGGAACTTTGCGCAGTTTTAAGGCGTACGCCATGTTGTTGTACACGGTCATCTGCGGATAGAGGGCGTAGCTTTGGAAAACCATGGCTATGTCCCTGTCCTTGGGCGCGGCGCTGTTCATGCGCACGCCGTCAATCAAAAAGTCGCCGTAGGAAATTTCTTCCAGCCCCGCAATCATGCGCAGGGTTGTGGATTTGCCGCAGCCCGAAGGCCCTACAAACACTATAAATTCCCTGTCCTTTATGTCGATACTGAAATCGTGTACCGCGTGAACGCCGCCTTCATATACTTTGTTTACTTTGTTGAGTGTAACGGTTGCCATATTATTTTACCACCTTTTCTACGTTTTCTTTATTTCCCATTGCGGATATTGCACCGAAGTGCATTGTTGTGTACGCCCCGCATTTGCAGGCAAAATCGAGCAGATATTTATATGCGATTTTACCCGTTAAAAGATTTGACGGCGTTGCTCCCTTTTCAATCAGTCCCGCTATGAACGCCCCGAAGAAGGAGTCGCCTGCGCCCGTGGTGTCCACGGTTTTAACTTTATATCCCTCGCATTCGGCAAACCGGCTGTCGGCAAGATAGAGTTTCGCGCCCTCGCCGCCGTTGGTTACCAGCAATACTTTGAGATTTCCCCCGAACATGGCCTTTACGGCCTCTTCGCCTTGGAGCCCCGTTATAAATTCCAGCTCCTCCACGCCTACTTTTATTACGTCGGCATAGGCGGCAAATTCGTTTACGGTCTTTTTGAGTTCTTCCGCGTCCTCCCACAGGTTAAACCTCAGGTTGGGGTCGAAGCACACAAGCGCGCCCGCCTCCTTGGCCTTGTCTATGAGATATTTGTGCGTCGTCCTCGCAACAAAGGTCTTTAACGCCACACTGCCGTATTCCAGCACATCGCCCGCGGCAAACTCAACGTTTTTGAAGTCGCCCGTGGTGAAGTATAAGTCCGCGGCCGCCTTCCTGAAAAAGCTGAACTCGCGCTCTCCGTCCTCTGTAAAGCTAACAAACGCAAGCGACGTGTCGTGGGCGGCGTCCTTGGTGATATATCCCGTGTCTACGCCCTCTTTTTTCAGGGTTTCTATCAAAAAATCCCCAAACCCGTCGTTGCCTACTTTTGTGAGATACGCCGCTTCCGCCCCCAGCTTAACCGCCTGCACGCACACGTTGGCGGGGGCTCCGCCTGCCTTTTTTACGAACTGCGCGGTATCCTTTATGGAACCCGTGCCCACAGACTGGAAATCTATGAGAAGTTCGCCTATGCAATAGAGTTTACTCATAAATTTTAATTTCCTTAATGCTCCCTTTTGTGCCGTTGGAGTAGAACCCGAAGTTTGCGCCTTCCATGTCGGTGATTCTTGCCGTGAGCGCAACTTCGCCGTTCAAATAGAGGGATATGACTTCGCCGTCTATAACAACGTCGGCAGAGTAGCTCTTGTTTGCTTCAAACTTGAACGCAACGCTTGCAAGGGGCGCGCCGTAGCGCAGTATGCTTGAAACGCCGTTGTAGCAAGTTATTTTGTTCTGTCCGGGTTCAAACGCCATAACCGCGCTGCCGAGGCGGTTGTTGTAATCGCCGTCCAGCCCGAACGTAAGCCCGAAATTGCCCGTAAGTTCGTTTGCCTGTATGTCAAAGCTCATTCTAACTACGTTTGAGGAAAGTTTTTGCATGCCGTAGGCTTTAAACCCGCCGTCAAATTCGTAGTCCGCAATCGCTCCGCCGCCAACCGGGGCATAACCCGCCTCGTGGGTGAAATAATCCTTATAATTTTGGGGAATAACCGCACACAGTTCGCCGTTTTCCTTTTGCGTGAGTTCGTGTGTTACCAGGTTGCCGCCCCAGTCGAACCCGCCGGAAGTGCCGCCCGAAAGGCGCGCGCACCAGGCAAACGCATAGAGCTTGTCGTCCGCCTTTTCCAGCCTGCCCGCATAGAAGCCGCTGGCGTCTATGCTGTCGCGTTCGAACTTCTGCCATTCGCCGTCGTGCGAGGTCTTATAGCGGTAGTGAGTTACGCGGTTGTCGCCCTGCTCGCTGTATGCGAGATAGTAATATCCGTTCAGTTCTATATATGAGGGGCACTCCATGTTGTAGGTACCCGCATCGTTTTCAAAGAAATTGTCCTTATATGTCCACTCCGCCGCGGTCGCGCCGAGCGATTGTGCGGTGTAGCGCTGGATTACGGCTATTTCGCCCGAAGTGTTCCTGTCGCGGGTGGTTATGAGCATGTAATAGCAGTTGTCCACGCTGTCGAAGTACACATAGGGGTCGCGGAAGTCGTTTTTGGTGTAGTCGCCCTCCGCTCCGTATATCTTGAAAGCCTCGTCCTTGACCCAGGTCTTTTGGTCTGCGCTTGTGGCGTGGCGGATAACCTCGGTGTGGGGCAGACCCTCTTCACCCGCCTTGTCGTTGTGGCCGGTGTAGAAACAGTGATATACGCCGCTTGCGTCCTTTATGAACGAACCCGTGCCGAGCGCGGCGTCCACGGACGAAACTTCCTCAACGAAGTCGAGCGCAACGCCCTCGTCGGTGTAGTGAATGAAGTCCGCAGTGGTCAGGCGGGCTATGGGGTGATAGAACATGCTGTTCGTGCCCGTGCTGTTTTTGAGGTGGTAGATATTCATAACCCCGTTGTCGTAGAAGGGCATGACGTCGCCCATGGTAACATCCAACCCCTCTACCGAAGTGGATACGGGGAACACGTTGGCTCCCTTTTGGTCTACGCCGTTTGACGAAGCGCAGCCCGCCGCGCCCAAACATATAACCGCCGCCAATGCGGATACCGCCCACAGTTTTTTCATGTTATTTACCTATTTCCTTTATTTGGATTTTACCGACTTTGCCGCTTGTTTCAAGGCTGTAATCGCCGTCTATATAAATTCTGCTGCTTATTACTTCCCTGCCGCCGTCCACAAACACCTCTATGCCCGAAACGTCGAGAAGTATCCGCACCTTGCAGTTTTTATACGTGTTGTTGGTTCTGCGCACGCACCCGAACATGTTGTTCGTGAGGTTCGTGTTCAAGTATATCCCCTCGCCGTTGCCCACTGTAACTTCGCCGTCGCCGCCCTTTATCTTTACGTACCCCTCGCCGCGGAATTCACACGTTATATCCGCGCACTTGGGCACTACTCCTTCGGGAACGGGGCTTAAATAGTTGTTGAGGCTCTTTACGGGGTTTTGGAAAATTTCGCCGTCTTTTAAAGTAAGCTCTCTGGGGATTGTAAACGCGCCCACCCAGCCGTGGTTCTTTTCGTGCGTGGGGTATTTTCTCTCCCACATTTCCAGCCAGCCTATCATTATGGGAGTGTCCGTTCCCCTTATAAACTGCGGTGCGTAAAAGGAGTCGCCCTTGTCTATTTCGCGGATATAGTCCACTTTCATCACGCCTCTTTCAAAATCGAGGTCGCCCACAATGAACACGCTGGAATTTATGTTTTTAAAGTCGTTGCCGCGGACGGGCACGTTACAGCCCGAAACTATAATCACGTCCTTGCCGCCCACTTTGAAGTAGCTGGGGCACTCGCCCATATCGCCCAACTCGTAGTAGGGTCCCAAAGTGAAAGCGTATTGCAGGTGCGAGGGGTCGTTGCCGCGCAACACTATTATCAGCCCCTTGTTTAAAAACCTGTCCTTGCCGCCCACGAAAACGTAGTACGTATCCCCCACTTTTACGGGGCAGGGGTCGCGGAAGTCGGTGCGGCACACGTTTTGGGGAAGTTCTTCGTTGTCGAAAACTTTAACGCCCTGGTCAAAGCAGAAACCGAGCGACGAGGTTGCCTTGTAGACTTCCTCCGTCTTGCCGTCTGCGTTTTTCCTGTGCAGGGTATAAAAGGCGTGTATCTTGCCGTCAATCTCTATTGCCCCGCCCGAATATGCGCTTGCGTCCTCC
Organism: uncultured Clostridia bacterium; assembly: GCA_947629665.1. Classification (GTDB taxonomy): domain Bacteria; phylum Bacillota; class Clostridia; order Christensenellales; family Borkfalkiaceae; genus Coproplasma. The sequence goes on along the minus strand of CANREJ010000006.1, from coordinate 21,762 downwards.
AAATCCGGTTTTAACGCAACGCCGTCGTCGAAGTAGTCTATAAGGTCGTCCGAAACGAAGTGTCCCCAAAACATTTTGCCCGGCTCGCTGGCATATGGGTTGAATTGGTAGTAGAGATGATATTTGCCGTTGAAATATATTAGACCGTTGGGGTCGTTGAGCCAGCCGATAGGCGGCATCATGTGATATTTTAGTCTGTATTCGTTGTTGACCGTGCGTCTGGATTTTTCTATATAGTTGTTTGCCGATTGAATTTTGTCCGTCATTTAATTATCCAACTGACTGTTTTTAAGACTGATTGTAATCTCGCTTATTTCTATTGTTACGTCCGTATATTGTGTGTTTAACGCCGAGCCGAACTGCCATGCTATTTTGTGGAGCCTGTCGGCGTCGTTCTTGTTGCACATGAAGGTGTAAACCGTCTCCTCCTGCGTGAGCTTTACCTGTTGCCATAAAATGGTGGGGTCCCAGCCGCCCGCAACGGGGATTGCAACAACCATATCCACGGGCGCGCTCGCCTTTGCCTTGAAGGTCAAAACATAGTTGCCGCCGCTGCCCGATACATTGAAGGAGGGGCTTTCAACCGCCGTATCTCCGCCGTTTTCTTTAAATTCCGCAACTTGGAACTTAAATCCGCCGTCCTTGGTTTCGAGGTCGCCGCCCGAACATTTAAAGTCCTCTACCGTATAGATGTCCTTGCCCGTTTCGTTGAGAACTTCCTTGACGCTGAGGCCTTTAAGGACGATTTCGTTCTTTTGCATGCCCGACATAACGTATATCCACAGCGAGCCCGCAAACTTTTCCGTTACGTTGAGATCTATTTCAAGGTCGCCATCTTCGTTTATTCCGGACGGATATACTTTATCTATCATTACATCGTCGTCGGAGCCCCACTGCATATTCTGGAAGTGGATTTCAAACTGCTCTTCCGTTCCTTCGACCCAATCTTTGGGGTGTATGCACGTGGCGTTTAAGGAAACTTTATATGTTACGCCCGCTTTTAGCGCAATACCCGTGTTTATGAACATTCCGCCCGCCCAGACCGTTTCGGGTCTGGTGCTGGGGCTTGTTATTTCAAGGTGAGCCTCGTTGCCGCCGTCCGCCGCCCAGGTGTTGCCCACAAGCCCGTTGTTCAAGGTGGGGTCGGCTTTTTGCTCGTCTTCGCTGTAACCTGCCTTTGTGTCTATTCTGGACTCTATCCTGCCGCCGAACTTAAAGTTTTCGGCGCGCTCTATCTGCTTGCCTTTCTGCTGGGGATATTCTATCTCCACGCCGCCTATTTGCCAATCGGCTTCGCCGAGATTGCCCAGGCAGACGTCTATTTTAACACTTTCGCCCTTAGGCGCGTACATAAATACAAGCTCGTTTTCGCCCTCTTGCACATTGGTTTCGGCGCAGTCGCCGCCGTCCGCCATAACCTTTATTTTGCCCGCCTTGTTGGAGGTGATTTTATAGCGGAAGGTGCAGGGCGCGCCGCCATCGGCGTCATATGTGTCGCTCACCGTATAGGTGCGGCTCAAAATTATATCCTCGGCAATTTCGCCGCCCTCTGCTTTCAGTATGAATTTGCCCGTTTCAAGCCCGCACTTTTGAACGGAAGCCCCGCCCGCGGTTTCAACCGAGAACCCTTCGGGCATGGAGAACGTCCTGTACGTTTCGCGGTCCATAACGTCCACGTACGCCTTTTTTTGCGCCGTTCTGCCGCCGCTGTCCTTTACCGTGTAGTTGACGGTATACGAGCCGACCTGGGTGAAATACGCGTAGCCGTTTTCCACTTTTACTTCGGGCGAAACGGTGATTTCAAGGGCGGGGGTTATGTCGCCGTCCTCGTTGTCGAGCGCGGCTACGCCGTCCAGAAAATCCACCGTGCTGTTTACCATACACTCAACGTCCTTGACGCCCACAACCGTGGGAGCCTTGTTTACGGGCTCCGCGGAAGCGGAAGCGCAACCTGCAAACATTACTGCCGCAAGCACCGGTATTGCCAAAAATTTAGTGTTTTTCATCTTCATTCTCCATATCGTCGCGCTTTACCGCGCCCTTTTCGTCAAGATAGTCGTCTTCGTTTTCTTTCTTTTTAAGCTCGAACACGCTTGTGTTCAACGCCTTTGCTTTGAGGTTGTAAAAGTTTTCCGTCATGAGTTTTGCTATTGCAAACGGTGCGGCGTACAGCGTGAGCGGCACAACATAGGGATAATACAGTATCAATGCCACTACTCCCGCAATTATCAGCACCGCGAGCAGACTGCGCCACAGCGAGCCGAACAGCATCATTATGCCGTTATATATCAGCTGGCGGAACTTTACGTCCATGTTCACTATAACAGTGGGGGACGTTGCGAGATATATCACGCCCACAACCAACGCCACCACGCTCACCGCCAGCACAAAGTAGTTGATATTTTGTGGGTGAGTGTTAAAAAAGTATATGTTGAGTATGGGGAAAACCAATATTACAAGCTGGAAAATAGTGTAAAATATGAGTATTTTCCAATTCTTGCCAATTGTTAAAAATATGTCCTTGAAGCGGCGGGTGTTTATGTCGTTTTTGAAGTAACCCGTAACCCCCACCACGGCGGGAATGAACAGTATCACCGAAAAGGCGGATACGGCAACGATAAGCGTTATCACCAAAAACTCCAACGCATAATCGCCGAAAAGCCTGAATCCTTTCATTGCCCCTCCTTTTCAGGTTAGTCCTGTGCTGTTTCAACCGCCTCTACATATCTGTCGTATGCCCTTTGGTTCAATTCCAAAACGGTGTTTATCGACGTCCTGTTTGTGCTTAAAAGATTCTGCCACGAATCCCTTGTGGGAGTGCCGTCGGTTATCGCCTTGGTAAACCAGCTTGCTATGTTGTTGGAAAGGGATATTTCGTAGGTGTTGAGGGTGTTAAGCTCATCCTGCGTGTAGTTTAAGTTGGGAATGGACGTTACGCCCTCATAGGTGTAGGGCTTTACATACTCTTCAAGGTTTTCCAGCCTCAGCTTTGCACGCGATTCCATTTCAACCGAGCTTTCCCACACTTCCTGCGTGAGGTACACAACCCCGTAGGGGGCGTTCTTCATACGGAAGTCGTCCGCGCTCTGTGCGCCGTGGTCGTCGTTGGGAATGAGCTTGCCGTTCACCTTTTCCGAGAGGAAGGCGCCCGATTTTATCGAACCGTAGTTGAGCTGTGCCGAATACTCCGGCTCGAAGAACTTATCGAAATAGGACAGCAATCCCTCTTTGTCTGCGCAGGAGGAAAGTATTACGCACTCGCCCTTTTCCACTTCAAGCTCGTTGCTCACGCCCACATAGCGGTTGCCGTCGTCGTCTTTGAGAGGTAAAACTATGATATAGTCGTCCCTCTTATCCTTGGCGATGACCGTGTCCTTTTCCCACCAGTAGAAGGCGCCGTATCTGCCGTCCTGTCCGCGTGCCAGAAATTCGTTGTCCGTCTGGGTGAACGCCGAAGAACGTATGAGCCCCCTTTGGTACCAATCGGAAATTTCGCGCACCGCTTCGAACCACTTTTCGTCCTCTATGGTAAAGGTTACCTTGCCGTCCACTATCGTCTTATGTTCCCTGTTTTCGGGAATGCCGAAGGAAGCTATGAGGTCGCTCTCGTTGCCCTGCCAGTTGCCGCTTACAAACGCCAGGGGCACCGTTTTGCCGCCGCCCGCAAAATCCTTTTCGTTGAACTTTTCCAAAATGGCCTTGAAGTCCTTGCGGGAGATGTCCAGCCCGTCCTTTAAATCGTCCTTTGTGAGGGTTACGCCGGCGGGCAATTCGTTTGCGTCTATGAGTTGTTCAACCCACGCCTTGTTGAGATACAGAATGTTGGGATATGCTTTAAGCCCCATTTCCTCCACCCTGGGAAGGGAATATATATGGCCGTCGGGGGACTTTAAAGCCTCCTTTATGTCGGGACGTTCGTTTAAAATCTTCGAGAAGTTGGGCATGCTCGTAAGATATTGGTCTATTGCCACTATTCTGCCGCGCCTGCCGTAGTCGTAGAGTTTCAAATTGGAGAATCCCGAATGATATATTGCGTCTATGCCCTTTATTGCGACGGGGTCTATGTTGTTGGAGTACTGCGCGGAGGTGTTGTACGTCCAATTCACCTCTATGCCCGTCTCCTCGGCAAGTTCCTTAAATACGGGCATGGAGTTGTAGTTCATTACGGCGTCCTCCTTGACGGTGAGCACCGTGAACTGGTGCGCCGCACCGCTTGTATCAGCGGCGGCTACCGCAAAAGCTATAACGCACACAAACCATATTACGGCTACCGAAATACCTATTATTGCTTTTTTCATGTTTGCCCCCGATTATTACTTGAATGAACCTACCAATACGCCCTGCCCAAAGTGCTTTTCTATCATGGGATAGATTACAAGAATGGGCACAGTGGCTACTATTATGGAAGTGAATTTGATTTGGGTTGCAAGCCTCATCTGTTCAAGCACAACGTCGCCCTCGCCGCCTGCCGTTGCGGAAAGCAATTCGTTTATGACCGTTTGCAGGGGATAGAAGTTTTTGTCGATGCTGAAAATGTAGGCGTCGATATAGTTGTTCCAATGCCCTACCGCATAGAACAGAACCATAACGCTTATTATGGACTTGGCTATGGGGAGAATGAGGTCGAAGAACGTCCTTATTTCGCCCGCGCCGTCAATTGCCGCCGCTTCCAGAACTTCCTGCGGGACGTTCGACTGGAAGAAGGACTTGCACATAAACACGTTGTATACGCTTACGCCGCCGCCGATTATGAGAATGAGCGGGTTCTGGTAAAGACCCAGCGCGCGGCACACTATGACGTAGGGTACGAGGCCGCCGCCGAAGAACATTGTTATTATAAGCAGCGCCATGATGAGCTTTCTGCAAGGCAGATAGTCCCTTGAAAGCGCCCAGCCCGCGGGAATTGTGAGCGCAACGTTGAACACCGTGCCCAGAGCCGTGTATGCGAGGGTGTTGAAGTAGCCCCTCCACACGTCGTCCCGCTTAAACAGGTTGGCATAGCCCGAAAAAGTAATCTTAACGGGATACAGCCAAACTTCGCCCGTCATAACGGCGTCGGCGTCCGATATGGAAGCCACTATTATATACCACAGGGGATATATTACTATTACGGCAAGAAGGAAGAGTATAAACCCGCAGATTGCGTAGTATACGTAGTCCGTTTTGCTCTCTTTTATTTTGTTCTGCTTTTTGGCAGCTTTTAATTCCTGAACATCCATACAAGTTTACCCCGCTTACCACATACTGTTTCCCGAAAGTTTTTTGGAAGTGAAGTTGGCTATTACGAGCAATACAACGTTTATTACCGAGTTGAACAGTCCCGCCGCCGTACCTAAGCCGTACTGTCCGCCCTTTAAACCGAAGTTATACACATAGGTGGATAATATTTCGCTCTGTTCTATGTTGCCGTCCGTCTGCATAAGCAAAACCTTTTCGTAGCCGCAGCTCATCAGGTTGCCCACGGACAGAATCATAAGCATAACTATCGTGGGAAGAATTGCGGGCAGGTCTACGCTGAAAATCCTCCTGAACCTCGACGCGCCGTCCACCTTTGCCGCCTCGTGCAGGGAAGGATCCACGCCCGAAAGCGCCGCAAGATAGATTATTGCAGACCAGCCGAAGTCCTGCCAGTTGCCGGAGAATATGAACAGCGGCCTGAACGCTTCCGCCTTTAAGAACAGGTCTATTCCGCCCCCGCCCAAATTTTTGCTGAGATTATCCAGAAGTCCTTCCGAGCCGAACATGAACTTCATCATGCCGACGAGAACGACGAGGGATATGAAGTGGGGCGCGTAGTAGAGTATCTGCAAGCCCTTTTTAACCTTTTTGGGGCGCACCGAGTTCAAAAGGAGCGCAACTATTATAGGCAAAGGGAAGCCCACTATAAAGCCCAATATACACAACAGGAAAGTGTTTACAAAGTAATCCCAGAAGTTCGGGTTGGAGAAAAACGTGTTAAAGTTTTTCCAGCCTACCCAAACGGTTGTGGAGCCTATTATCTGGTCTCCCGGCATATAATCCTGGAATGCCGTCAATATGCCGTACATGGGCACGTAGCAGAATATAATTACGTAGATGAGCGCGGGCAATATAAACACGAGTATCCAGCCCTTGCGCTTGAAATTTTCCTTCCACTTCTGCCACTTGGACTTGTTTTGCGTTTCGCCGCCGTTTTCAGCCCCGTCGAAGTCCGCGCCTGCCGGCGCGCCCGACGAGCCGTCCAGCGCTTCGTAAGCCTGTTCGATTAAATCTTCGTCGACGTTTCCCGTTGCTTCCATAACGCCGTCTGTCATAATCTTCCTCCCTTTGAATTTTTATCTTTTACCTTACTTTTTTTTGATTCTCTTTATAACCGAATACGCCGCATAGCCCAATATTGCCGCACCGAATATCGCAAGGTCTATCCACAGGAATAAGTGCGTTGCCTGCTCTGCGGGCTCGGCTATTGTTTCGACCTTTTCGGATACGTTTATGGACACTTCGGGTCTACCCTTGTCGGTGTACAGCTTAACGGTGTGTTTGCCCGTTGTGAGCGTGCCCGCCGTCGCCGCCGATATTATAATTTTGCCGTTCTCCTGCTTGTAGTCGGCGGCGGCAAGTTCATTGCCGTCTATAAACAGCCTTTCAACCGTTACGTTTCCGCCGAGTTCCAGGGTTATGTCGCCGTCCTTATAATATTTATCCACGGCGGGGGTTACGGTTACGTCGGCAAAGAAGCCGGTGCTTACGGTGAAGTCGAAATCGGTGAAGGACGTTACCGCCCTGAACCTGTACTCCTTGCCCGCTTCAAGCGTTTTGAGGTAGCTCTCCTTAACGGTTATAACGCCGCCCTCTACCGTGTATTCGTCTGCGGCGAGCTTGCTGTTGCCGTCCGTGAGGTTTATAACCTTTTCCACCGTGTAGCCGCCTACGTATATGTCGCCAGCCGATTGGTCAGTGGGCATGAACTTTACGTTGTTTACGTTGAACCAGCCCTTGAATACGTTTAAGCCGAGCTTGCCGCCCGCATAATTTTCTATTGTATATGTGAGTGCGGCAACCTTATCGTCGTTTACAAACATTCTCGCCGTGCCCTCGTTCACCACAACCGTTATTTTTACGGGTTGGTTAGCTTCAAAGGGGTAGGCGCTCTCCTTCAATACCTCGCCGGGAGCCCGCCAAAGTTTAACCGAGCCGCCGAAAATATCCGCCGTGGCAACGTAGTAGGACGTGAGGTTGTCGCTTACGTTGAAGATGAGAGCCGCCGCCTGCGAACCGGCTTCCGTGGGAGCAAATTCTGCGGAATAGATATAGTTTTTGCCGCCTTCGTCGCTGAACCTGAACCCGTCTCCGTCGGGATTGTCGAGGTGCATGCCGTTTTCGTTATAGAAAGAGAAGCCGCCGTTATTGTATTTATATTCCACGTCGCTTACAAAGCCGTTTTCGTAGATATATATCTCTATATCCTGCGACTGCCCGTTATATCTTGCCTGCACCTTTGCAAAGCCCTTGTTGAGGAGGGTTATATATGCAGTTGCGCCGCTTTGGGTGATTTTTATGTTGTCCGCGCCGTCAATAGCTTCAAACTCCACGTTCTGCGCGTCGAAGTCCGCCGCGAACGAGCCCGCCATAACGGGATAGGTTTTGCCGACAACGCCGTCTATTTTATTTGTGGTTAAAATCATCTCGTCGGCGTCGGTCAGCCCGCCGAAAATGTCGTTGAGCTTATATATGTCGTATTTTACGTTGATATCGCCGTCCGCCGTGAGCTTCATTCCGTTTGAAGCGGGCGAGGGGAACACAGCCGAGAAGAAGTTATCCCTTCCGCCCTCGGCAAACACGCTTATAAACGCCCTGTCGAGCAATATCCTCAAAGTGAGCTTGCCGTCCTTCAAATCCACGTGCTTTGAATAGGGCACGTTGAATATGCGGGTATTCTGGGCGAGCAGGGAACTCTGCGATCTGTCCAGCGTGAGCGTTTGGCTCGCGGTGTTGTAGACTATCTTTATTCTCTCTGCCGCAGAGGCGCGGAGCCACAGCTCGGCGCAGGTTGCCTTACTGCCCGTAAAGTCAAGCTCCATCTCTATATCGGCAACGTCCGCATTCACGTCGGTGAGCTTTTCTTCGTTTGCGGCGAGCTTGCCGGAATAGGTCGCAAGTTTATCGGCCGCGCGCAAGTCCTTGTATTTTTCCACGGGGTTGCGGGTCAAAACATAGCTTTCGCCCTCTTTTTGGAGCGCAAACTCGGTTACAACCGTCATGCCGCCGTTGTAAGTCTTTCTTATATTCCTGTAATCTTCGCAGGTTTTCCAGCTTGCAGACCAGCTTATGCCGTAAACCTTGCCTTCGGGGGCGTTATTCCAAGTTTGTACTGCGTAGCAGTCTATGCCCTCGTTGAGCCTTGTTACTTCGCCTTCCCCAACGAACAGCCCCTTTTCGTTCAGGCTGCCCACAACGTAGTATTCCGCGGGATAGTATGTTTCGGTGCGGTCTGTGCCGTTGTATTTATGGCTGTTCACCTTGTCTTCGGGGGACATCATCAAAACGTACTTTTCCTCGCCGCCTACCGTGTAGCGTGAGAGGTCGGGGCACTCGCCCCAATAGCCCGTTTCGCCCAGATACTCCCATTTGAGAAGGTTTTTGGAGCTGTACATTCTTATTGAACCGCCGCCGACAACCATCAGCCACTCGCCGAGTTTATCATTCCAAAAAACCTTGGGGTCGCGGAACTCGCCCTTGGTGCGGTCGTTCACTATGCTTTCGTCGTCTTTGGAGATTATTTCGCCCTTGATTTCAAAGCTGTTGCCGCCGTTCTTGCTGTACGCGAGCATCTGTTTCTGGTCGACCGTGGGCTCGGTAAATATGGCAACTATGCCCTGGTCTGCAACGACTTTGCCCGTTTCGGGATCAACGTCGAACAGGCCGCTGGTATTTTTTTCGTCGTACACCGCACTGCCGGAGAACGCCATGTCGAAGGTTACGCCTTCGGGAGCCTGCATGTGGGCGGGTATAGCCACGGGCTGCTCCGTCCAGTGAACCAAATCCGTGCTGGTTGCGTGCCCCCAGCTCATGTTGCCCCAGCCCGTGTCGGTGGAGTTGTCGGCGCTGTTATAGTTATATTGATAATACATATGCCAGGTGCCGTCCACGTACAAAAGGCCGTTGGGGTCGTTGTTCCAGCCGCGCTTTGCCGAAAACGCCAGGCGGTTGCGGTATGCGCCCTCGTAGTCGTCGGCCATCTCCATTGCGCTTGCCGAAACGGGCTTAAAGCCGAAAACGGCCAGCCCGAAAGACAGCGCAACAAGCATGACGGCTGTCAATAATAAAAGGATGATACTTTTTGATTTACCTTTTTCCATAAATATCCCCCGATGTGATACGGTGTCAATATTTTTCATAATATTGTAGTTACAAACATTTTATATATGCCGCGAAATACTGTCAACGGACAATTGATATTTTGTGCAAACGCACATTACATAATTCAAATTTATTGTGCAAATGAAAAATGCGGCTGAAAAGCGCCGCATTTTCCAAAGAGGTATAAGTGTGTAAAGAGTAGTTGAATTATGCCTGCGCGGACGTTATTGTATATTCGAGGTCGCCGTTTGCGTTGTCGCTTGCTCCAACCTTTTCGAACATTATAAATACTCTGTCGCCTGTTTTAAGCTCAACGTCTGTACGGTTCTCCTCCCATTCGCTTATGTTGTCTTTGCCTATAAATTGGTTATACTTAACGTTGTTGTCCTCGCCTACCACCATTAATCTTACGTTGAAGAAAGTATTTTTCCCTTCCGCGCCCGTAAATTTAATGTGTATATCGGCGGTTGCGTCCGCCTTAACGTTATAAACTATTGCCGCCCAATTGTCCGAGGAAATCCAGCCCTGCTTTATTTCAACGTCGTCTGCTTTCCACGCGCCGTTTTCGCTGTCATACTCGGTGGCTTCGGTAAAGCTGAACGTTTCGCCCTTTGAGCCGTCCACAATTATATTGCCCGTGCCGCTGTCGCTGTCAAAATAGTATTTAACCTGGCCGTACTGCCAATTGCTGTCCGTAACGTCGCTTCCGTGGAAATCTTCGGCAAAGTTTGCGCCCTCAAAAGACGTTGCGGGTTGTTGCGCCGCTTTGCCCGTTATAACAAGGCTGTAATTGCACTGGTTGCCGTCTATTTCGCCGTTCCTCTCGATGAAAATATAGAATATATCGCCTGCCGCCGCGGTTAAGTCCGTATCAAGCGTTACGTCGTTGCCGCCGTCTACCCATGCGGGCTTGTTGCCCTCGTTTTTAACGTTGCCTTCGCTGTCCGTTATCGCCCAGCGTATGTTGTATTGGTTGCTGTCCTTGCCCTTTATGTGGAAATTAACGTGCGCGTTTACTGCGTCTTTAAACGTGTACCTGAACGCCGCCATGCCGTTTATTGCCGCCCAATCGCCTTTGATTTCTTTCCACTGTTCGCCCGTGTTATCCGTGAACGCATCGCCCTCGGTATTTTTGCCTGTTATCTCTGTGAACGTGAACGTTTCGGGTTCGTCGGAACCCTCAGGCGGGAACTTGTAATCCACTACGCCTACTTCCCAATTCGAAGTGCCGGCAAGCGTTCCCGTAAAGTCTTTATTAAAATCGGTTATCAAATTTTCCGGTTCGGGTTGGGGTTCGGGTTGGGGTTCGGGTTTGGGATCGGGGTCGACGGGTTGTTGTTCCTTGGATTCGCTTATTATAATTTGCACTTTGCCTTGCTTCCAGCCCGTGTTTTCGTAAGACATAACAACATAGATTATATCGCCTTCGGTAACTTCGGCGTCCTTGTCGGCAACCCAATCCCTGGTCGCGGTGCCGCCGACGTAGTCAACGAAAGTCCTCGTTCCGTCTGCATGCACCACTACTATGCGTGCGGCATAGCGCGGGTTGGCCTCGTCGTTGGAACTGTACTCTACCTTTACATTGAGTTTTGTATGTCCTGCGGGCACCTTATAGCCTATTACAAGACTGCTTGTTTCCGCCTCGAAATAGTCGTTTTTAAGCAATACGTCCTTTTCGGCCGTCTTCCACCCGCCGTCCGCATATTCGGTGAGTTCGGTAAACGTAAAGGTGTGTTCGTTATAGTTGTAGTCATTTGTATAACCGTACTGCCAATTGCTGTCGGTAACGGTATTGTCGTGGAAATCGTCGTGGAAGTTGGCTATCTCGCCTTCCGTAGGTTGAGGTTGAGGTTGAGGATCGGGGTCAACGGGCTGTTGGGCCGCTTTGCCCGTTATTGTATAGGTGAAGGTTGCTTCCGTTACGTCGCTCTCTTTGTTTACGAGAACATAGAATACGTCGCCAGCCGCAACGTCAAGCGTTTGGGTTAAGGTTACGTCCTTGCCGTCGCCACCCCAGCTTGCCTTACCGTCGTTTGTCTTGATTGTGCCGTTTTCGTCTTTAAGTCCCCACCTTATAGACCATTTGCTGTTTTCCGCGCCGTTTATGGTGAAGTTTACCGTTACTTTATCTGCCGTGCCGAAATGATATGCAAAGCCTATCATTCCGTTTGCCTTTAAACTCCCCGCTTTTATTTCCGTTTCGGGATCGGCATTATAATATCCGTCGTTGCCCGTATTGTGTCCGGTTATTTTTGTAAAGTCAAAAGTTTCGGGGTGTTCGGGATCCTGGTCGGGGAAATGGAAGTTTATTGTACCTACTTCCCAACCGTTGAATAATCCGTCTTCGGTAAGCTCGAAATCGTTTGCAAAGTTGGCTACCTCCGTTTCGGTGGGAGCGGCGCCCGTGGCTGTGAGGGTCATGTTAAAGTCGCCGTGCCACCAGCCCTTGTCGCCTTCTCTTGTGAATATTACGGATATAACTCCGCCCTTTTGGACGGTAATCGTCTTGTTAAGGCTCCAATCCTTGCTGTTTGCGTCGTATACAAATACGGGGTTGCCTTCTATGCTGCTGTCGAGGTTTCCGGAAGCGTCGGTTACATGTAGCCTTGCGGACATACGCGTTACCTCGTTGGAGCCGGTGAACGACATTGCCACGGTTATTTCACGCGTTTCGGGCATTATATATCTTACTACCGCCATGGAGCCGTCCGTTTCGTTCTTTAACCAGCCGCCCTTTATCTCTATGCCGCCGTTGTCCTTCCAGGCGTCCTCGCCTACGGGTTTAGCCTTTTCAAAAGTGAAAGTATTTGCGCCGAAATCATAATTTTTAGTGTAGCCGTACTCCCAGCTGGGTTGTGCCGTGGTGCTGAAATCCCTTGCAAAGTCCGCGCCGTTGAACGTGGAAGGCGCAAGTTTGGGGATTGCTTCCGTCTTTGTTTCGTTGCAGCCCTCGTTCTGGCAAGTGAATTTCTTTAAGCCTTCCTTGGTTTCGGTGGCCTCTGTTTCCACAATGCCGCCATCCCAATTGTGGGGAGCTTTTTGGATATCTCCCTCGTACTTTGCACTGCAATTTAGGCAGGAATATTCCATAACGCCCAAAGTCTGGCAGGTTGCGGGGGTTTTTACTTTGCCGTCGTCCCACACGTGTACGCAGGGAGCCGTGAGCGTTACGCCGAGTTCGCCGCCCGCCTTGCCTGTGCCTACGTTTTCAAATACTATCCACAACGTTACGTTGCGGGCAATATCTATGGGCTCTTCCGTTTTGTAGGTCCAATCCTTTTTGCCGTCGTTGTTGAGTTCAACCGTTGTAAGCTCGCCCGCGTTTATCATAAGATGGGCTTTGAGCGCGGTGTTCTCCTCTTCGCCTTTAAAGGAGATTTCAACGTTGGTCTGCATTTTTTTGGTGAGAGCTTCGGTGAAGGTGTAGGCAACTACCGCGTTGCCGCCGCCCGAAAGAACATAGCCCTTGCCCGTTTTAAGGTTGTCGCCGCTCTTCCACATGCCGCCGCTTGTTTCCGTGAAGCGGACAAACTCAACTTCGCCCGTTTCGGCGTCAAAGGAGTCGGCGTAGCCGTACTGCCAATTATTTGCCTCGGCAAGGTCGCCGTAGTACTGCGCGGCAAAATCCGCCGCGGCGGGCAATTCCACCGTGGTCTCCGTTTGGCAATCCGCGCATACGCGCTTCATGCTTCCTTTATTTATAAATGTGGGAGCTTTTATAACTTCGCCGTCCTGCCAGCTGTGCGCGCCCGTGGCGTCCAGCGTTTCGGGTTTGGTTTCGTTACAGCCCTCGTTTTGGCATTTATAGGTCTTTACGCCCGTTGCGTTGCACGTGGGCGCCTTTGTAACTTCGCCCGCGTCCCAATTGTGTTCGGTTTTGGCAATGGGCTCGGTTCTTGTTTGTCCGCAACCCTCCACCGTGCAGGTGAAAGTTCTTATGCCCTCGGTTTGGCAGGTGGGTTCAACCGTTACTTTGCCTTCGCCCCATTCGTGGTCGTGTTCGGCCACATCGCTCTTGCCGCAACCCGTAAGGCACACGGTTGCGCCCATAACCAATGAGAAAAGAACGCTTAAAACTTTTAATCCCTTTTTCATCTTGTCCCCTTTTACATAGTTATTTGCAAAGCACGCCCGCCTATGCGGGGTGTATCTTGCTGTGCCGCAATGATATTTTGTGAAAGAATATAAGTCAATAGCCCGCAATCTTTTTGTGCATTTGCAAATAAAGATATTTTAAAAATTTGTGCATTTGAAAAGTTGATTTATTAAACCGCGTATGATATAATTTTTATGCGCGGCGGGTGCGCAGACTGTCAGCAATGTTTGCCCCGCGGGGCAACTGTTCTGTGTTGCAGAACAGTAAAAAAATTTTTTAAGTGAGCGGTATGAAAAAGGCGGTTACAATAAACGACATTGCAGAGCAGTTGAATCTTTCCCGCAATACGGTTGCAAAGGCGCTCAACGGGCAGTACGTGCCCGAAAAAACGCGAGAACTCGTGCTTAAAAAGGCGCAGGAATTAAACTATAAGTCCTTAAACGTAAGCCATCTGGAAATAGGCGCAAAAAAATATAAAATTTTGCTTGTTGCGGGCAAGCCGCTGAACAACATGAATTATTTTGTGCCGCTTGTGCAAGGCATTGAAAACTATTGCTTTGGACACAACTACGGGTTTTTCCAGCACACCTACAACGTGAACCGCACTCCCTTTGCGGGGTTTGCGGACTACGTTAAAGAACTTCGCCCCGACGGCATTGTGGCCATAGAGTGCTTTGACAAAAACTTTATAGGCAAACTTTTAAATTTAGATAAGCCCATCTGCTTTATAGACTTTACCGCCCACGACGTCTCCTTTAACAAACGCTACGATATTATAAGCACCAACGACGAAAAATCGGTGTGCGATATGGTCAAGTTGCTTATAAACAGGTACGGCGTGAACTCCTTTACCTTCGTGGGCGACCGCCGGCACTGCCTGAGCTTCCACGAACGCTATATGGGCATGCTGAAAGGCATAATAAGTTTAAAAAACGAACACTCCAAAAAAGACGATATTTTATGCAATGACGAAAGTTTTGATTACGGCAACGCAGACGCAATAAAAACGGAAATTTTAAAACTCAAATACCGCCCCGACTGCTTTATATGCTGTAACGACTTCGTCGCCCGCAACGTGTGCAACGCTTTGAAGAGCCTGAACGTGAATATCCCGCGCGACGCCCTGGTTGTGGGGTTTGACAACGTTTCCGAGGCAACGGCGTTTAAACCGGGCATTTCAACCTTCTCGGTGAACAAGGAATTTTTGGGCATGGAAACTTTGCGCACGCTTATAAACCGCATCGAAAACCCCAACACCCCCTCCCGCACCATAACCGTGTCCACGGATTTAATTTTAAGGGAGTCCACCGACCGCCCCGTAACGGCACAAAACTGACCCCGTGCAAAACGTTAATTTGCAAATTATTTTCACTGTGAAACAGTGCGTTCCACGAATATGTGATAAGTAAAATGTTAATTTGAGGAAAATTATCAAAAAATCAATTTCAAAAAATTTTAAAAATGTGATTGACTAACAAAATCACAGATGTTATACTGCAAGTGTAATCGGGGTGCGGAACAGATAAGTAAAGCGCCGCGGAACAAAAAACGACTATAATATCTTTAAAGGAGATTTTGTTATGATTTACGAACTTTTTGACGACATTAAGGACTGCAAAGAAGAAAACGGCTTCTTTTCGGGAGCTTTTATAAACGCATTCCTCCGCACAATGTAAAAAAGCGCATAACGGAACCAATCGCAGAAAAATTCAAAAGCAAAACCCAAAAGCAATTATAAAGTTTTAATAAAACAATTTAATAACCAAGCGCAAAACAGCCCGCCTTTGCGGACTGTTTTTTAATTGCAAAAAGGTTATAATCCAAAGTTTAAGGGCGCAATTTGAAAAACTTAACAATTCTTTACGGGGATATATAACGGTGAGATTATTTGCCGGCTTGCATAGTATTTTTTTATTTGGTATAATAAGTATGGGTGAGCGCATGAATTATACTGTTTGCGAAAGATGCCTTCTGTTTATTGAGGACGATGAAAAATTAAAAAGGGAAATGACCGACTACTTTTCCCCTTCAAATACCGTTTTTACGGCTTCGGACGTGGAAGAAGCCGTAGATATTTTGACGGAAACAGGCAACATAGACGCCGTTGTATTGGATTTGATATTAAAACACAGTTCGGGAATGGAGCTTTTTAAAGTGTTCCCCGAACTGCCTCCCGTGATTATTCTGTCCTCTCTGGACGGTGAGGACACAATTTTCACCGGGCTTACCTCAGGTGCGGCCGATTATGTGATAAAACCCTGTTCCATGCGACTTTTGGAAACGCATATCGCATTGAGGCTTTTACCCAAAGCGGACGCAGTGGAAACTTTCGGGGCTTTTTCCGTGAACGCAAATACCCGAACCGTGAAATACAGGGGTATGCCCGTTTCGCTTACGCCGTCCGAGTTCAATATTTTATTCTTTTTGGTCAAAAACCGCGGCAAATACTTTACCGCGAACGAAATTTATGAAAATATCTGGTGCGCGCCGAGCCTGCACACTACAACCATTCGCACGCACCTGTCCTCGCTACGCAGAAAACTTAAAGCCGCCATTCCCGCATGCGATATAATCCGCACCGAATTCAACAAGGGGTACTGTTTTACGGGGGAAGTACTATGAAAAAAAATATAGTAAACGTTCTCATTTTGGTTGGTGTGTTTCTTGTTTGCCTGACAATTTCGCTTGCTTTGATTTTTACGAGGGATACCGCCGTAAAAGATACGCCAATTAGAAAAAAGGATTTGGCAGAAGGCTCTTCCGTGAACGCTGTCTCCATTTTAGACGTGAAAGGCGTTATGGAAATGACGGCATTTAACTATCTTCCCAATGAATTTGCGGGACTTAATGAAACCATATCAAATGAAAACGACGGCTCAAAGCCCGCAAGACGTGGGACATACCGCTTTTATATAGATACCCTTATTAAAGATGAATGGGCAGAGAGCCAGAGTTTGGACTATCTTTTAAAACCGGACGGAAACTGGCACCTGACAATGTATCTCCCTCCCGTTTTTGCCGCATGCAGCGTGTTTGTGCAGTACGAGAATATAGAGTATGTAGGCACGATAGACAGATATAATATCAACTACTATACCAATTACTCATCGCCCACGGAATTTGACGACGCCGTAACCCACCAAACGGCAACAAAACCCATGTTTATCGATATTCCCATCTCTGCCGACGGTAAGTATTCGAAGGAATGTAAAGTAACAATACATTATGAAGCGGACAACGACAACTTTGTGGGATTTATGGGACCCGTTTTGATAGGCGAGGACTCGGCGGTGCATAAGGCCGTCAACCAAAACCGCACTATTCTTTTGAGCGGTGCAATCACCGGAACGGCTACGCTTTTGATGTTTCTTTTAATTTGTATTTTGAAACGGTCTTTTTCCTTCATTCCGCAACTGTTTTTTGCCGCCGGAATCTTCTCGGCGCTGTTTTCAACGTACATGTTATTCGGTTTTACGGCCGTTCCCTATCTGCTGCGTGGAATCCGCCGTTTTTCCATAGGCTTTCTTCTGTTTGCCTCTGCGCTGTATCTTCCCAAAAAAATCGGGAAAATCCCCGTTTTATATCCCACAAGCGCCGTTGCAATTGCCGCAACCGCACTTGCATTCATTTCAACTTTCTGCACAAGTGTACCCCTCTATATCGCAGTATGCTGCACATATATAGTTTTGGCGTTCATGTGCATAGTTGTTATATTTGGGTTTACCTTACGCGATATATACCAAAACAAGCCGTTGGGACTGCGTTTGAACACCGTAATCACGGGAGTTTCCACCGCCATGGCCTTGTTTGCAACCCAGCCGGTTCCGTTTATTATGTATTCGCCCGCGTTTTGGCTGTACCTTGCCGAGCTGGGCATAACGCTTGTATTGGGACTGCGCGAATTTGTATCGGCAGAAGTACATAACCGCTATCTTACCACCAACCTTGAACAGGAAGTCGAACGGCAGACCCAAAGTTTGCAGAATGTTCTTGCCGAACGGGATAAGATTTTACTGTACGTAAGCCATGACATGAAAAAGACCGTTGTGGGCATGAACGATTCTTTAACCGATTTACGGCAAAATCTGTCTGCACCCGAATTGATTTCAAAGGTAGATTCTTTATTACAAAAGAATGCCGAACTTAAAAAAGACTTTGCCGATTTGGGCAAATACGGCAAACAAAACTACGTTGCGGAGCAGTCCGAAGTGGTGAATTTGAGCGAGATTGTGCAGAGAGTAACTGACGATTTGCGCCCCGACTGCGAGGCAAACGGAATTATTCTTACGGTTACTTTGCCCGAAACATTGAATGTGTATGCCAAAAAAATCGCTTTGGAAAGCGTGATACTCAATTTGGTTCTCAATGCAATCGAACACTCCTATTGTTCGCACTTATCCGTAACCGCCGTCAAGCGCAAGGGAATATGCCGCCTGGACATAATAGACGACGGACAGGGAATTACAACCGATAAAAACGTATTTGAACCGTTCGTTTCGGGAAATCCTACCGAAAACAATTCGGGGCTCGGTCTGTTTTTGGCAAAAAACGCGGTTGAAACCATGCATGGGGAATTGACATATGAGCGCAAAGACAATTTGACAATCTTTTCCGCCACCCTCCCGCTGGCATAAGATTTTTTTTAAAACACAGGTTCTTTTAAAGACAAAATAAAACAGCCCACTTCCGCGGACTGTTTTATTTTTGAAATCCGGCAGCGTGACGCTGCACCCTGGTTTCTTTATTGCGTTGACGGTGGGCGAACAATAGCGCAGGTCAAGCAGGCAACGTTACGTTGCATCCGGGTTTCTTTATTGCGTTGACGGTGGGCGAACAATAGCGCAGGTCAAGCGGCGTGGCGCCGCGGCCGGTATCTTTATTGCGTTGGCACTTGACTTGCCTTTACACAAATCAAACTATCGCGGCTTGCCCCGGAAGTTAAGCTCAAATAGCAAAAATCCGCGGCACAAGGAATAAAAGATTTACAAGCGGCGGGAAAAGCATTATAATGTTGGTGGTACGGAGATAAAAATGATAGAAGTTAAAGAACTCACTAAAATTTACAAGAGCCGCAAGAGCGGCAAGTGCACAGCCCTGGACCGGGTGAGTTTTAACCTGCCCGATACGGGCTTTGTGTTTATTTTAGGCAAGAGCGGCAGCGGCAAAACCACACTGCTCTCGCTTTTGGGCGGGCTGGATACCGTAACTTCGGGCGAAATTATTGAAAACGGCAACCAACTTAACAAATTCAGGCTGAGGGAACAGGTTTATTACCGCAACTCCACGGTTGGATTCATCTTCCAGGACTTCCACCTTATAGACAGCCTTACCATATACGAAAATATAATGCTCGCACTGCAACTTAAAGGCGAGGCGGACAGGGACAAGGTTTTAAAGGCGCTTTTTGACACGGACCTTGCGGAATACGAAAACAGATATCCCAAGGAGCTTTCCGGCGGACAGAAACAGCGCGTTGCAATAGCCCGCGCGCTTGTTAAAAACCCCTCCGTTGTGCTTGCGGACGAGCCCACGGGCAACCTTGACAGCAAGACGACCGCGCAAATTTTAGACCTTCTTAAAGAATTGTCCAAGGAAAAACTCGTAGTAATAGTCTCACACAATTTAAACGATGCGGAACGCTATGCCGATGAAATAATAGAACTTTCGGACGGCAAAATTTTGCAGCACTTAAAGCGGAATGTCGGGTTTGACGAAAAGCTGAAAGTGGAAAACGATACGCTTGTAATTCCCTACGGCGAAAAATTTACGGACGAAAATTTAAACGAAGTCAACTGCGGGCTTAAAAACGGCCGCGTTAAAGCCATAAAACAAAACAGCGACAGGTTTTTGCCATACGTTGAGGATCCTGCGGAGACAGCTTTGCCGCGCCCGCTTGAAAAAAAGCGCCTTAAATTTAAACATACGGCAAAACTTGCGCTGAAATTTACGCGGCACGGAATTATAAGAACGTGCATATATGCCGTGATTTTTGCCGCGATACTTGTGGTTTTGGGGCTAAGCCAGCTGATTATGAATTTCAACGGTGGCGAGGTGGTTGCCGCCGAGCTGGCAAAACGCAATTTGAGCTGCAATTCATTTATAAAGGACACAAACGATAACTACAAAACCACGGATACCACCCGCCTTGTGGACGTAAACGGGGATGATTTGCAAAAGTTCTACGACGCGGGCTACACAGGCAAGGCCTATCCGCTGGTAAATTATAGCCTGTATAATTCAGCCCAAACAACGTGTTACTTACAATCACGAGTAACATATAAATCTAACCCTTACAGTGTCTCGGCGTCTTCGGGCGTACTCATCACCGACGAGGAATTTGTCAAGAGTAAGTTCGGCAAGTTGGAGTTCGTCGCTGTGGCGGACGAGCAGCGGGCAGACGGGGTGTTCATCACCGATTATTTTGCAGATACGGCAATAATAAACTTTGCAAGCAAAAAATTGACCTATAACGACCTTTTGAAAGAAATTCGCTGGAATACGATACACAGCTACGGTTACGTCAACGGTATTATAGATACGGGATACAGGGAACGCTACAAAGATCTGCTCGACAAGCTCACCGATCCGGGCACCTCCCAAGAGGAGATCCGCCGTCTTTCCGAAAGCGAAACATTCATCGCCTTTTTTGACGAGTTAACGCAATATCTGAATATCGCCTATACATTCAATAAAGATTTTGTAAACGCCATCACAGAGTCCAACATAAGACAATTTACCATAGGCGTAGGCAGTACGTTTGAAACGGGCGGGAAGAGTTACGCGTTTCAAAGCAATTATTTTTCAGATGAAGTTATATACAGCGGCAAGCACACATTGAACGAGGATGAAATTATGATGAACTATGCCGCGTATAACTCTACGTTCGGCACGACCTACACCACACAAAATTATAAGAATTTCGAACCGCAGACCGTCAATTTGTGCTACTATCAGATGTGCGATATGTCCAAATCTGTCAAGAAGTATGAAAAGACGGTAACGATCGTTCACTTGGTATCGACAGACGTAGGACATTGTTTTGTGTCCGAAAAAATTTTTGAGGATCTTCAGCGTTTGGAAATGTTCACATTCGGCTATTATTTCGATAACGGAGAACAGGAGGAGCTGCTGGTGAACGCGGCAAGCGAAAACGGCTTTCTGCCCAATTCCTCGATAGCAAGCTCCATCACCGTCATGGCAAAGGCGGTGGGCGTGTTCAGCAACTTTTTTGTGATTATATTTGTTGTTTTATGCGCGGCGTTACTTCTGCTGATGATACAGTTCGAGCTGAAAAATATCAAGGACAAAATCAAGGATATAGGCATAATGAAAGCCCTTGGCGCCAGGGATATAGACCTTATTGCGATTTTCGGGTTCCGGGTACTCGTTGCAGGGCTTGCCATGGTTATTCTATATATCGTAGGTTCGTTTGTGTTTATAGGACTCGCCAACAAGGTTCTTGTTCTGTCGCTTACAGAGCTTGCCAAAAACTCCCTCGTAATGGACGTATCGTTCCTGTTTGTCAAGTGGAAATACATAGGCCAAAACTGTCTGCTTGCGCTGATAATAATGATTGCCTCTTTCCTTGCACCCATGCTGCGCCTGAGGCGTATCAAGCCCACCAACGTAATTAAAGCCAAAGAATAAAACTTTGCGGCAAGCGTAACGCTTGACCTGGCAGCGTGGCGCCGCGGCCGGGTTTCTTTATTACGTTGGCGCTTGACTTGCCTTTACACAAATCAAACTATCGCGGCTTGCCCCGGAAGTTAAGCCCGCGGGAATATAAAAAAAGATATAGCCAAACAAATTGGCTATATCTTTTTTGAAATCCGGCAATGACCTATCTCACACGGCGCAAGGAATAACGCCGTGTTCGGGCACCGTTCGCGCCGCTGTTTGACAGGAGATATGGTCAACCAAGAGTATCGTTGTTAAGATATATAGATGCAACGTTACGTTGCTGCGCTCACTCTTCTCGCTCGGCACGCACAGCGCACTGTGCTGTGCTATGAAATGCCTCGCTCGTCCTCCCAAAGTTAAAACCTAAGTACTTTCGGCGCGGGCGAGCTTAACAAAAAGTGTAAAGCCGCTTCGCGCGGCGTGTCGCCGCGGCCGGGTATCTTTACTGCGGTGGCTGTGGGCGAACAATAGCGCAGGTCAAGCAGGCAACGTTACGTTGCATCCGGGTTTCTTTATTACGTTGGCGCTTGACTTGCCTTTACACAAATCAAACTATCGCGGCTTGCCCCAGAAGTTAAGCACGCCGACATGCAAAAAATAAAACAGCCCACCTTGTGGACTGTTTTATTTTTGAAATCCGGCAATGA
>CANREJ010000005.1 GCA_947629665.1 uncultured Clostridia bacterium | reverse complement strand
CTTGACGGCTCATAGAGTATTCCGCTCTTGTATGCCCTCTGCTGTTCCTCGTTTTGCTTGTTGTCAAATCCGGGGAATCCGGTTGCAATAACGGTAATTTCAACTTCGTCATGCACGTTGGGGTCTATTCTTGCACCAAAAATTATATTGGCGGAAGCGTCCACCACGCTACGCACAAGCTCTGCCGCGTCGTTCACCTCGTCAAACGTGAGATCCTGCCCGCCGCAAATATTTAAAATAACTCCGCGCGCGCCCTCGATTGTTGTTTCAAGCAAGGGGCAACTTACGGCAACGCGCACCGCCTCTATAATCCTGTTGTCACCCTTGGCAACGCCTACGCCGAGATGGGCAATACCCTTGTCCTTTAAAATCGTTCTCACGTCGGCAAAGTCAAGGTTGATAAGCGCGGGGTTTACAATAAGTTCGGCTATGCCCCTTATGCCCTGCTTTAATATTTCGTCGGCAACGCGCAACGCCTCGGTCATGGGCGTATTTTTTGCCACGACCGTTCTTATTTTGTCGTTAGGAATTACAATGAGCGTATCAACGTATTTTTTAAGATTATCCAATCCCTTTGCAGTATTTTCCAGACGCTGTCTGCCCTCAAAACTGAAAGGCTCGGTTACAACCGCAACGGTGAGTATCTTCATATCCCTTGCGATTTTTGCAATTACGGGCGCGGCTCCCGTACCCGTGCCTCCGCCCATGCCTGCCGTTATAAACAAAAGGTCGGTATCCTGGATCGCCTCGGTTAAAGCTTCCTTGCTCTCTTCCGCGGCAGCCCTGCCCACATCCGGATCGGCGCCTGCGCCGAGTCCCTTGGTTAAATTACTGCCAATCTGTATCTTATTTTTGCAAAGAGATAAATTTAAAATCTGGCTATCGGTATTTACCACATAATATTCGGCGCTCGTTATGCCTGCTTCAAGCATTCTGTTTACGGCATTGTTGCCCGCCCCGCCTACACCTATAACTTTTATCCTTGCCCTGCCGAGTGCCGGCCCGTTTTCGTTGGGTGCGGGCGGCGTGGGATTGGGATTATATCCGCCGAAATCGTTAAACATCTTTAACCTCCGTTAAAACTATGAATAAATATCTAAATTGTGTTTTTGTTAATTTTTTGCGTCTTGAAGAGCCATATCCAAAAGGCTGAACAAAGAGGCAAACCTTGGTTTATCATAATAGGGAACCTTGGGTGAAATTACCTCTACACCCTTTACGAGCCTGCCCGAAATATGATCAATATCTCCCCTTATCGTTTTTACGCCTTCGCCCGTGATTAAAAGCGGCTTGCCGTCGATATTCTTACCGGTAAAACTTGCACGGCATTCCTCAATCGTTTCGCATATGCCGTCCAGACCTTCGCGGATTTTATCCCTGAGCGTAACCGTGGAAAAGCTGTATGTTTTTCCCTCGAATATACAATCCTCGGTACTGCTCAACGTTTCCTTTGCGTTAAGATTTACGGTTGACAAAAACGATGTTGCAACTTCATAGGGAATGTCAAGCTCGCTCATCAAGTAGAAGGCAACATGGCCTATGCCTACCGAAAACGATTCGCTGAACAAAAGTCCGTTGCCGCAAATGACGCTGTACGTGGAAGAGATATAACCGAGGTCGAACAAAACCGCACATTCGTCGCGCTGTTCGGGTTCTACCAAATACATGGCCTCGGCAAAATTCATTGGTATCAGGTTGATATTTTGCACTTCGGCAAATTTTTTAAAGGCCTGCCGCAAACAGTCGATGAATACGTTGGCGCACTTGATAAAGCAGAATTTGCCCTGTAAACTATCACTCACCGCACCTATCGGGTCAATAACCTTACGCTTGTCCGATAACACGTAGTAAAGGCAACTGTGGCGGATTGTTTTCCACCCGCTCTCTTCGGGCGGAGCGCACATTTTGCCGAGCGTCTGCAAATCGGATTTATGTATCTTTTTTGCCGAATGGAAGGTAAGCACACTGTCGCTGTTCACAAGTTTTAAAAACTCTCCGGGAACACCGACATAAAAGGTTTTTATACCGCTTGCTGAGCCGAGCGTATTGCGCACCATATCGGATACTGCCGAAATAAAAGCGGGCGCATCCAAAAGTTCGCCGTCGGCAAAGCCGTCGTATGAGCAGGTATATTTGCTTTTTATTATGAAAGTATTGTTTACCCCTCTCTCTCCTACCGCCGACGTGATTTCGGATGAGCGGATATCCAGTACGGCTACATAATTTTTACGCATAACCTTAACGATACCTTTTGCACTTTATTATATAATCTATTATATAATACGCACATATAAAAGTCAACCGAATAAAACTAAAAAGCGGCCGTACACAGCCGCTTTTTTGCAATATAAAATTTTACAAACGGTTAAACATTATTAAAAAGTTCGGCAACCACCTCGCCCGATTCTTTGACGGTAACGGCTATTGTTCCCGATAATTTTTCCTCGCCAGAAAGCGACTCGAATTTTTCATGCCCGGCACGCAGTTTTGACTTGGTTAAAGTGCCGAAATCGGCTATGCGTAAGGATATGCCGCAATGGAACTTAAAAATAATATGATTGGTTTGCGAGCTTATTTCAATAGACTCCACAATGGAGCGGAGAGCCGAAAACTCTTCCCCGAAGGCAGACGCCATATCGGCTATGAGTTTTATATCGCGCACGTTTTCCACGGATACCGCAACATTGGGAGCACCGTCGATATTATTGAGAGATTCTTCCTTTTTTACGCCCTCTCTCATCAACGTGCCGTAACTGTCATAGGTATTATAGCTGTTTTCGCCAACACGCACACAAAACGACTCGCGCCTTTCCTTTATAACCAAATCCAAAGTACACGGATACGTTTTGCTGTAACTTTCCAGAATATATTTTGTGTTTTTAAAGTTTTCGGCAAGTTCTTCGCCGCTGACAAAACCCAGCAGAGTACCGCGGTACTTTGCCATTAAATCCTGCCTGAACGTTTCTATTTCCGCATAAGCCGAACTTTTTTCCTCATCGGTCATGGCTTCGGGTTCGGGATAGGTATAACTTTGCATGGAAATATTTACGTTTTTAACCGAGAAAATTATACCCAATCCTATAATTACCGAGGCAATAAACGTTACTGAAATTACAAGCCCGATGATTTTTCTTATGTACTTCATTCCTTAAACAGCGACTCTTACTATGTCCCCGCCTATTGCGCGGAGTTTGTATTCAAATGAGCCGTACCCCCTGTCGATATGGCTTATGTCCAACACTTCACTTCTGCCTTCCGCCGCCAGCCCCGCAAGCACGAGCGCCGCGCCGCCACGCAAATCATGCGCAACAACCGTGGCCCCCTTGAATTTATCAACCCCGCGCACAAAAGCCGTGCGGTTTATTACGGTTACGTCCGCCCCCATTTTACGGAGTTCGGGTACGTATTTAAATCTTGTTTCAAACAAGTTTTCCGTAACTATCGACTGTCCTTTGCATATACACAGCAGAGCCGTGAACTGCGCTTGCAGATCGGTGGGAAAACCCGGATAGGGCTGAGTTTCTATACTCTTTACAGCAGTAAGTTTTTTGGAACTTTGCAATAATATTTTATCATTTTTTATATGAATATTGCAACCGTTTTCCCGAAGTTTATGTAAAAGAGAGCTGATATTTTCTGCCGAAGTGCATTCAAGCTCCACTTCCCCGCCGCACATTGCCGCCGCAACGAGAAATGTGCCGGCCTCGATTCTGTCGCGCATGGGCAAAAATTCTGCCGAGCCGAGCGTTTTTACGCCTTCAACAATAATTGTGCCGCTGCCAGCTCCGCTCACTTTTGCGCCTATTGCGTTTAAAAATCGCTGTAAATCCTCTATTTCGGGTTCACGCGCGGCATTTTTTATTACGGTTGTTCCCTCCGCCTTTACGGCGGCGAGCATGATGTTTTCGGTGGCGCCGACGCTAGGGCAATCGAGCATTATTTCATTGCCTATAAGTTTTTGGCATTTGCAAAGTATGTATCCGTTTTTTTCGGTTATTTCAACCCCCAGCCGCTTTAACCCCGTAAGGTGCAAATCAACAGGCCTTAAACCTATATCGCAACCTCCAGGAAAGGCTATTTTTGCCATTTTGAACCGCGAAACGAGCGATCCGAGCAAAAAAATCGAAGATCTCAGTTCGTGGGCAAGTCCGCTTGGAATTTCAAAGCAGTTTGCCGAGGAACTGTCAATCAATATATCCTCGCCCTGATATTCGGCTTTACAGCCGAGGCGCGTTAAAATTTTTATCATGTTTGCAACGTCGGATATGTGAGGAACATTTAAAATTTTCACTTGTCCGTCCGTCAGTACCGCAGCCGCAAGTATTGGAAGCACGGAATTTTTTGCCGATTGTATTTTAACGCTTCCAAATAGCTTGTTTCCTCCATTTATAACGTATTTTTCCATTATTGACTCCGAGTAGTAAAATATACTCTATTATATGGCGGACAACTTTCCGCTTGTTAATTGCGTGAAATATTATAGAGTACCCCCATCGAAGCCATAGTTATAATCAGCGAGGTGTTTCCGCTTGAAATCAAAGGCAACGGCAAGCCCGTAGGCGGTATCGCCCCGCTTACAACGAGCGCATTTATAATTACCTGTATGCCGTAAACGAGCGTAAAGCCTGCGGCAAGCAAAAAACCGAACCAGTCCTTGCAGTTTTTTGCTATTCTTATTCCGCGGAACACTATAAATCCGCAGAAAAGAAAAAATATAACCAACCCGAAAAAACCGAGTTCTTCACCCATTATTGCAAGAATAAAATCGCTTTCGGCAAACGGCAAAAAACGGTATTTTTGAGTTGAATTAAAAAGCCCCGTACCAAACAGCCCGCCGTTGCCCAGGGCGTAAAGCGATTGGATCAATTGGTAACCCTCCCCTTTGGGGGACGCCCACGGATCGATAAAGGCGGAAAGCCTTTGCAGGCGGTAAGGTTCGAGAATTATCAAAAGCGGCACGGCAAGGGCGCACGGTATTATGATTATCAAAAAAGTTTTGAGGTTTGTGCCGCTCAAAAAAATGAGACCCAACATCAACAGCCCGACGCACATGGTTATGGACATGTTCGGCTCGATTATTATCAAAAGGCAAAAGACAAGCCCGACGATCAGCACGGGTAAAACGCCGCGGACGGTTTTTACCTTTTCGTAATTTTTGGCAAAATATGCGGCGGTAAACAGCGCAAAAGAGTATTTTGCAATTTCGGAAGGCTGTAACGTGAGCCCGCCGAACCCTATCCACCTTGTTGCGCCGTAATTGGTTACGCCTATCCCCGGTACAAACACAAGCACGAGAAGCAAAGCGGATAAAATAACGGCGGGATATTTTAATTTTATCAGTTTATTATAGGGTAAAAACGCCGCGGCAACCATTGCAACCGTGCCCAAAATAAGACCCGCCACCTGCTTTTTTACAAAGTAAAATTTATCGCCGAACTGTACCTGGGCAGTATAGTAGCTGGCGGAGTATATCATGACGCAACCAAAACACGCCATGAGAAAAACGCATATTAAAAGCGGGATATCTCCCGCTTTTTTTGTACCATTAAACGGCTTCATCTAAATTTTCCACCAGCTTCCTGAACACATCGCCGCGCTCTTCGTAGTTTGCAAAAGTGTCGAAAGATGAACTTGCGGGACTTAAAAGTACGTTTTGTCCGGGCTTTGCTATATAGGCGGCAAGTTTAACGGCCGTTGCAAATTCCGAACAGAGCGAAACGCTTACAAAGCCTGCCTTTATTGCCGAACTGAGCATTTTAAACCTGTTTTCGCCGTAGATAACCGCATGAATGACGGGCGTTGAATTTAACGTTTCAAAAAGCGGTGCGTAGTCGTAACCCTTATCTTTTCCTCCCAAAAGTATTATTGTGGGCGATTTCATTGCCTGTGCCGCCTTTATTGTGGCGTCGGCGTTAGTACCTTTGCTGTCGTCTATATATGTAACTCCGCCCACTTCGCGCACCGTTTCGATTCTGTGTTTGACGCCTTTAAAGGCGCAAATTGCCGCGGCAACGGCATTTTTATCCAAACCGAGTATGCCCGCCGCCGCTATGCAGGCAAGCGCATTGTAAACGTTGTGTACTCCGCCCAGCGCCATATCGTTTACGTCAAGATATTTTTCGCCCCTGAAAAACAGCCCGCCGTCGGCAAAATATGCGCCGTCCACCTTGTTTTGGACGGAAAAATACACTATTTTCGACTTACAGTTCTTTGCAAAACCGCGGACAACGGGATCGTCGAAATTTAACACCGCATATTCGCTTTCGCGCAGGTTTCTCAAAATTTTTGACTTTAAAAATATGTAGTTTTCCATATTATAATGTCTGTTGAGGTGATCTTCGGTAACGTTGGTTACGATTGCTATATGCGGACGAAGGCTGGACAGAGTTTCAAGCTGGAACGAGGACACTTCTATCACGGCAAAATCGTCAAAAGAGAGATTTTCAACTTCTTTAACGAGCGGGTTGCCTATATTTCCGCAGGCTACCGAGCGCTTGCCTGCGGCGTTTAACACGTCGTTTAGCATTGACACTGTGGTCGTTTTGCCGTTTGTGCCCGTTACAGCCACTGCCGTAGCGCGCAAATACAGCGCACCGAGTTCCTCTTCCCCTATTATGGCTTTCCCCTGCTTTCTAAAAGCTATCGGCAACGCCGTATCTATGGGAATACCGGGACTCAACACCAAAACGTCGCAACGCAGCGCGGCTTCTTCACATTCGCCCGCCGTAATTACGTGTGCGCCCAGCTCTTCGAGTTTAAGACAAACTGCCGAAACGGTTTCACTGATCACATCGTCGTAGAGATAAACTTCCGCACCCCTGTCCAACAAAAACCGCGCGCTGCTTTCCCCCGATTTGGACAAGCCCGCAACCAAAAACTTTTGATTCTTAAAATACATTTTCCCTCACACCAGCAATAAACATATTATTCCGACAAATGAAGTGATAATAAAATACGCATATGATATTTTACTTTCCGAATAGCCCTTTTTTTGCAAGTGATGATGATAGGGCGCCATCAAAAACAATCTCTTCCTTGTCCGTTTATAATATATTACTTGGAGTATTACGGATATTCCCGAAACAACAAACATTATTCCAAGAACGGGGATATACAGCGAATTTTCAGTAAACACCGAAACGCATGATATAAACCCGCCGAGCGCCAAAGAACCCGTATCTCCCATAAAAATGGACGCCTTGTTTGTGTTAAAAATCAAAAAAGCGGCAATTGCGCCGACCGCGGCAAAACACAGAGGAGCCAACCCGGAGCCGCATACAAAAAGCATAATCCCGAAAATCAATAAATACGCGGCGGCTGTTCCCCCTGCAAGGCCGTCCAAGCCGTCGGTTAAATTTACGCAGTTTACCGTAGCTATAAAAATAAAAACCACAACGGGGATTATTCCCCACTTTAAATCCACGGACAACCCGCCCGAAAAAGGAATTATTACGCGGGTCAAATTGTTTATATAGCAATACACTGCGGCCACGGTTGCAATGGCAAATTGGAAAATGATTTTTTGGTAAGGTTTAAGCCCCTCGTTTTCCTTGCGGTAGATCTTTAAAAAATCATCCAAAAAACCTACTATTGTAAACCCTGCCGTTATTGCAATCGTTAAGTTGGCTTGTCCGTTATTTAATCCGCAAACGCATAGCCCCACCACTATTATCGCCGCAACAAACGCAAGACCGCCCATTGTGGGAGTACCGCTCTTTGACATATGCTCTTTTACGTATCCCAAAATGTACTGCCCAGCCTTTAACTTTTTTAAAAGCGGCAAAATTAGCAATAAAAAAGCAAATGACGCCAAAAAGGCGGCAAGCGCGCTTATTAACATTATTTTCATTTAATCGCCGATTATCTTTTTTATAACTGTATTGTCGTCATAATTGTGTTTTATACCCATTATTTCCTGGTAGTGTTCCCCGCCTTTACCCGCAACAAGCAGAATGTCTCCCTTTTCCAGAAGTCTTACGGCATACTCCGTAGCCACCTCGCGCTCGGTTACCGTTACGTATTTTTTGCCGAAAGGTTTTACGCCCGCTTCGACTTCCGAAATTATATCAAACGGTTCTTCAAACCGCGGGTTATCCGAAGTTATTATGCAAAAATCGGCGTACTTTGCCGCAACCGCACCCATAAGCGGGCGTTTGGTTCTGTCGCGGTTGCCGCCGCAACCGAAAAGACAATACAGTTTGCCTTTGCACAATTTTTTAAGCGACTGCAAGGATTTTTCAAGTCCGTCTGGCGTATGGGCAAAATCGACAAAAATATCCGCGCCGTTGTAATTTGCTATATGCTCCAACCTACCCGGAACCTTTTTTAGGTTTTTTAAACCCTTTTCTATATTTGCCGTTTTTACGCCGAGCAGTTTTGCGCAGGCGGCGGCCGCCATGGCGTTGTAAACGTTGTACAACGCCGGCAGGTTAAGTTTGATTTCGTACAGCTCATCCATTAAATTCAAAACGAAGGTTGTGCCGTTGAGTTTTTCCGTTATATCCACCGCAAAAACGTCGGCGGGATTGCCTATTCCGTAGCTCACTGCGTCGGCAGTGTTTCTTATGATATCAAGCCCAACTTCATCGTCGGAATTAATTACCGCATAGCCGCACCGTCCTTCTTTAAAAAGCAATTTTTTGCAGTCGGCATATTCCTTCATACTGCCAAAAAAATCGAGGTGGTCCTGCGTGCAGTTTGTAAATATACCAACTTCAAAGTGCAGCCCTTCAATCTTATCGAAATAAAGCGCGTGGGCGGAAACCTCCATAAACACATATTGCACGCCCCTTTCCGCCATATCGGCGAACACCGAGTGCAGATATATGGGATCGGGCGTAGTTAGTTCGGGAGCGATAAACTTTTCGCCGTAGCTTATGCCGAGCGTTCCTATAACCCCAACGCTGTATCCTTCCGCCTTGAATATTTCCGCAAGCATATGGGTTGTTGTGGTCTTGCCGTTCGTACCCGTAACGCCGATGATCTTTAATTTTTTATCCGCATACCCATAAAACGCCCTTGCAAGTTTTGCAATTTGCTTTCTGCCGTTTTCAACGATAATCTGCGGCAACTTGCTTTCAACTGCTTTTTCGCAAACAAGAGCGGCCGCACCGTTCTTTTCCGCCTCGTCTACACGAGAATGGGAATCGAAATTGGTGCCTGCATAACACACAAACAGCTCCCCTCTCTTTACTTTGCGGCTGTCGGTTGAAATGCCTCTTATTTCCGTTTTCATATCGCCTGTTATGTTTTTATACTCGACCTGCTCTATAATATCGCATAATTTCATAATTTACCTGTCAAATATACGGTTGGATATTTTTTAATTTGATTATATCTTCAAAAATTTGCTTTGCCACGGGCGCCGCTACGGCGCTGCCGTAGTAAGTCCCCTGCGGTTCGTCTATTATTACAAGCGCGAGATAGCGCGGATTGTCTGCCGGGAAAAAGCCCACAAAGGAGGAAACATATTTCCCCTGTGCCACATGACCGTCCTCGTATTTTTGCGCGGTTCCTGTTTTGCCGCCGACTTTGTAGCCCTCTATATATGCCCGCGTTCCACTGCCTTCCTTTACTACACCTTCAAGCATTTGCGCGAGCATGCGTGAGGCCTCGTTGCTGATTACGTTGGTTTTTAACAGAGGTTGGTTGTCGCTAACCGTTTTGCCGTCTGCCGAAACTATACTTTTAAGCAAGTGCGGAACATAATAGTTGCCCCCGTTTACCGCGGCGGCAACCGCGCAGGCAAGCTGAACTCCCGTTACCGCCACTGTTTGCCCGAAGCCTATTCTTGCAAGGTCGCAATCCCTTACCGCCGTCTGCGGCACAAGCATGCCGAGAGCTTCGCCTGAAAAATCTATACCCGTAACATTTCCAAAGCCGAAATTTTGAAGATATTTGTAAAACGTTTCACTGCCGAGAGAAAGCGCAATATCCGTAAAACACGGGTTACAACTGTTGTTAAGCGCCAAAGCAAGCGTTTGGTTGGTGTGCTTTCCGTTCTCATGGCTCGACCAGCACTTTATCTTTGTGCCGTCAACCGTTCTTGTGCGGCTGCTGTTGAATATGTATGAGTTGGAAAACGCTCTTTGGTTGCCGCGTAAATATTCCTCTATGTTTGCCGCCGCGGTTATTACTTTAAACGTCGAACCCGGTTCGTAAATGTCGCTTACAAAACCGTTTCTCGTCAGTTCGTTCAACTTTTGGGTATCATCACGCGGAACGTCATTTAAATCGTAGGAAGGATAATTTACAAGTGCAAGAATGTCAAAATTTTGAGGGTCCAACACAACGCACGACACGGCTTTTGCCTGTTTTTCCAAATAAACGGCTCGCATTGCCTCCTCGGCAGAAAGCTGGATATCAATATCTACCGTTAATTTTATGTTATTGCCCTGCAAGGCTTCCCTGTAAATTACCTTGGAATCCTCCGTTTCTATGCCTACAATATCGGTTGAATAGGTAATCTCACCGTTTTTGCCGCCGAGAACGTTGTTATAGTATTTTTCAATCCCCGTAACGCCGCTACCGTCGGAAGCGGTAAAACCGAGGACCTGGCATAGCGCGTCGCCGTAAGTATAACTGCGTGTGTTGTCGCGGGAATAGTACACTCCCGGAAGGTTGTACGCAACAAGTTTTTCTATATATTGCTTATCAACCTGCCGCGCGACGGTAACTTCGGATACTTTGCCGCCGCTTATTTTTTTCAGCATTTCCTGCGGATCGGAACCGAAAATTCCACCCAGCACGGTTGCGGTATATTCCTTATCAACCACCGCATTCGGGCGCAGAAAAACGCTGTAAGTTGCAATATTGCCCGCCAAAACCACACCGTTTCTGTCGGTTATTAAACCACGTGGCGCAATCACGGGAATTTCCCTGTTCCACTGGTCGGTCGCTTTGAATTTAAGTTCGTCGCTCCAACAGAGCTGTACATACAGCAATCTGGCGATAATTATGAAAAAAATAAAGGTTATTGCCAAACTTAATGACAATAACCTCTTTTGTATGACCGTAGCCGAAAAACCTGATCTGTTTAGTTTTATAATATAGCTCCTTATCTCACCAGGCCGTAACCGTCGGCAAGAGTTTGCAATGTTTCCTCAAAATTTGCCTCGTATTCGGTAACTTCGTTTACAACGTTTTCATAAGAACTGCGGGCAGTATTCAAAGAAGCTTGAAGAGAGTCCATATCGCTGTTTACGCTCGAAATTATAGCCGAGTTCACAATAATAAGAACAAAAAGGGCTACGATGACGGAAACAACTACGGCGATAATTATTTTATCGCGCTTTGACAAACTCATGCGCTTTTCCGCGCTCCTGTTTGAAATTGTACCCTCTTCAATGTCTTTCTTTGCTTCGGTGGAATACTGCATGGTTGTGCGGGAAGGAACCAAATCCTCATTTTCCTCTTCAACCGGCGCAGTCTGCATAACGGGTTGGGCGTACACCGCCTCTTCCCTCTTATTTATTGCGCTGTCCGCACGGAAAATATCCGCGTCGGCACGCGCATTTTGAACAAGATATACCTGTTCGGGAGCCTGCGAATATACGGGCTCCTGCACGCGGACAACATTTTGTACGGGAGCTTGCTCCTGAACCTCCGCCGCCTTGAAATCGCTCATTTTGGATTCGGGATTTATAAGCCGCGCATAAATATTTGAAATCTTGGAATTATGCAACTCGTCTTCCGTCATTGCGGCAGAATAGTCATATGCAATGTTCTTTTCTTCCCGTTCTTCGGTTTTTCTCTCTAATATCGGGGTTGCGACTGCCATTTTTTCTCCTTATCGCACTAAATGATTTTTCTTGCCACCCGCAGTTTTGCGCTTCTCGAACGCGGGTTTGTAGCCATTTCCTGTTCGCTTGCAACTATGGGCTTTTTTGTTAATATATCTATCTCCTGCCGCTTGCCGCATACGCACACGGGCAAACTTTTGTCGCAAATACAGTCGCATTCCAACATTTTGAACGCCTGCTTTACAATTCTGTCTTCAAGAGAATGAAAAGTGATTATTGCTATACGTCCGCCTTTTTTCAGCTTTCGGGTCAGCCCCAAAACGCATTCGTACAGCCCTGTAAGTTCCCCGTTTACGGCAATTCTTATTGCCTGGAAGCTCTTTCTCGCCGGGGGTCCGTTTTGGCGGAATTTAGCGGGAATACTGCTCTCTATTATGTCCGTAAGCTCGCCGCTTTTTGTGATTGCCCCGCTCTTACGCGCTTTTACTATATTTGCGGCTATCTGCGGAGCAAATCTTTCCTCGCCATAATCCCTCAATATTTTAGCCAGCTCGGCTTGCGCGTAGTTGTTTACAATGTACTCGGCCGTAAGGGACTGCGACCTGTCCATCCTCATATCCAGGGGAGCGGACGGTTGCATATAACTGAACCCTCTGCCGCCGTCGTCAAGCTGATGACTCGAAACGCCGAAGTCGAGCAATACGCCGTCCAAACTTTGCACCTGTGCTTCGTTTAAAACCTGCTCATAATTTTTATAGTTGGATTTAAATATAAGAAATCTGTTTTTAAACTCTTTAAGTTTTTCCGTCGCCGCCGCTATCGCCTCGTCGTCGAGGTCGGTTGCAATCAATTTGCCATGCGGGGAAGTGCGTTTTAAAATTTCGTATGAGTGCCCTGCCGCGCCGATTGTGCCGTCAAAATATATACCATCGCTCTTTAAATCAAGTGCTTGCATACACTCTTCAAGCATAACCGGTATATGGGAAAACTGTTTCATTTTTATAAGCCGAGCGTTTTTGTGAGGGCGTTTATGTCGGCAATACCCAGCTCTTCCTCTCCGTAGTAATCGTCGTAAACTTCTTTGGCCCAAATTTCAACGTGGTCTACCGTTCCGCATATAACCAAATCTTTTTTTATGTTGGCGTGCTTCCTGAACCTGGGCGGAACCACAAGCCTGCCTTGAGGGTCGCTTTCAACCGTTTCAAAAGTGTTTAAAAACCTTCTTACAGCCTTATATTTTTCAAAATCGGATTGTTTTACCTCGGCAAAAGATGCAAAAATTCTGTCCACCGCCGCTTGCGTATATACCGCAATACAGCCGTCCGTTCCCGTATGGAAAACAAGACTGAACTTTTTTTCATCCCCGCCGGCGACGTCCGCAAACAAATCGTTTTTGAGCTTTGCGGGAATTCTTATTCTGTTTTTATCGTCAATCGCGTGATTGTACGAACCTGTCAGAATGCGCATCTAATCCACCGAATTACAATCTTTGATACGATTATAACACCACATTTGACCACTGTCAACCACTTTTAACCAAAAAGTTTAAAAAAATAATGATTTGCAACCACCAGGTACGTTATTTAGGTTCACAAAATTTTAAATTATTTTTCAAATATTCAAAGATTTGTGCATTTTTTAAACAATTTCCGCCATAAAACGCCACTTCTTGCCGGCAATTTTCATGGTGGTCAAAAATCCCTAAAATTTTACAGATTTGATTAACCGTTCCCTCCACACCGTCAAAAACGCCACATCCGTAAAACCTTGAAACTGCGTCTGCTACATATGTATAATGCGTACAACCAAGCACTACGCCGTCGCAATCCGCGGGCGGTAGTAATTGCCGTATTTCGTTTTCCTTAATATTGAATATATTATTCTCTATATAAGCGGCGAGATTGGGACATGGGGCAAGAACCACATTTTTGTTGCCGTATTTTGCCGCAAGGTCTTTAACTGCGGAACTGTTTACAGTTGCCTCCGTTGCCAGCACCAGACACTTTTTTGAAAGTTTTGCAGCAGGCTTAATCGCAGGCTGTATTCCCACAATGGGAAAATTATATTTTTTTCTTAAATAGTCTATGCACTCCGCCGTAACCGTGTTGCAAGCCACCACCGCAACGGCCGGATTTAGCAGGGAGATTTTTTGGAATATGCCGTCCACCTTTAACAGTACTTCGCTTTTAGGTAAACTGCCGTACGGCATGTTGTAATTATCTGCAAAATAAGCAAAATTGCAATCTTTGCGGCGCTTGTAGCAGCTGTACATAAGATTGAGTCCGCCTATACCGCTATCAAAAAAGCAAACAAGCCTATTTGCCGAACTTTTAGAAAACATACATTATTATTAATATTGTTAAAGGGCAAAATATATTAAAAAAATTATTAAAAGCCGATTAAAAACAGTTTACAATAATCGTTTTTTATGATAAAATTACACAGTAATTTAAGTGAAAACGGTATTTAAAGGAGATATCAAATGCCTAATATAAAGTCTGCTAAAAAGCGCGTGCTTGTAATCGATAAAAAAACGGAGAGAAATAAGGCTTTGAAGTCCGAAATGAGGACGGAGGTTAAAAAACTTCTTGCGGCGATAGAGAGCGGCGATAAGCAAGCCGCTACGGCGCTCTTCCCTCACACCTGCTCCGTTATTGACGGCGCTGTTACAAAGGGCGTTATAAAAAAGAATACGGCAGCCAACAAAAAATCAGGATTGGCAAAAAAGCTCAACGCCATGGCATAAAATCACTATAAAATCAGGTGGACGTTTTTCGTCCGCCTTTTTTGTGCCAAAAATGAAGGAAGGACAATTGTCCTTCCACTAATTTTATTTGGTTCCAAAAAGTCTGTCGCCCGCATCGCCCAGTCCCGGAAGTATATATCCGTTTTCGTTTAAACAGCGGTCTACGGTGGAAATGTATACAGGTACGTCCGAGTGCGCATTGGCAACGGCTTCAATACCGCTTGGCGCGGCGATTATGGCCATAAATTTTATGTGTTTTACTCCCCTCTTTTTCAATGCGGCCAAAGCGTCGCACGCTGAGCCGCCCGTCGCAAGCATGGGATCTACAAGAAAAACGGTTTTATCTTGAATCCCGTCGGGAAGTTTGCAGTAGTATTCGTGAGGTTCAAGTGTTTCCTCATCGCGGTACATACCTATATGGCCTACGCGTGCCGTGGGAAACACCTTGTGTACGCCGTTTACCATACCGAGCCCCGCGCGCAATATCGGCACTATTGCAATGCTTTCCTCAGGAACGCGCCATTGAACTGTTTTTTCAAGCGGGGTTTCAACCTCCACGGGTTCAAGTTCAACGTCGCGCATGCTCTCATAAGTCATGACGGTAGTAATTTCTTCAATCAATTCCCTAAACTGCTTCATTCCCGTGTTTTTATCGCGCAGAATGGATACTTTATGCTTGATTAACGGGTGGTCGAACACAAAAACGTTGGGATAATTATTCATTTGCTCCTCCTTTATTTTAACCATTATAGCATACGCAACCGAATAAAGCAAGACTAAAATTTATATGGTTTGCCTCACCTTTTGCAAGCGGATTTTCGGCAATATTAAATCCGCGTGTATTAACACGCGGATTTTTGGTACTCCCGACGGGAATCGAACCCATAACTAGCCCTTAGGAGGGGCTTGTTATATCCATTTAACTACGGAAGCATTCTTTTTTACTCTTCTCTTCCCGTCGCCCGACGGTAATACTCGCGTTTTTGCTTTCTTGCTTTTTCAAACATTACGGAACGCTCGTGCGCCGCTTCGCGTCTTCGAACCATAACTAGCCCTTAGGAGGGGCTTGTTATATCCATTTAACTACGGAAGCATTCTTTTTTACTCTTCCCGTCGCTCGACGGTAATACTCGCGTTTGGCGCCTTCTTGCTGTTGGGAAGATTGTAAAATAATAATACAACAAAGCCGCAAAAAAATCAAACGATTTTATGCGGCTTATAACTTTTAATATTAAAGCTGATAAACAAATCTTCTATAAGTTGTTAATTCCTTTAAATATTTATCCACATAGTATTGCGCCATGTTCAAATTCTGCTCGGCATAGTTGCCGCACTCTTCGGGCTTGGCTCCCGGAATTTCGCCCTTGAATTGTAAAATAAATTCGCACATTGACTTTATCAGTTCGTAAATATCCTCAGGATTGAGGTTGCCGAACATCAAGAGATAAAAGCCCGTTCTGCAACCCATAGGTCCAAAATAAACAACTTCGCCCTTGCGCCGGGAATTTCGCAAATAAGTTGCGCCGAGATGCTCTATTGTATGAATGGCAGGCATGTCCATTACAGGCTCACGGTTTGGAGCCGTGAACCGCATATCAAAGGTTGTTACCGTGCAATCCCCAAAACGGTCGCGGCGCGAAACATAAAGCCCCGCTTTAAGCGTTAGATGGTTTACTTTGAAACTCTCTATTTTTTCCATATTACTTGCTCATTTCTTCTGCGAGGGCATAAAGTTCGGCAAGGCTCTGTTCATTCAACGCAGAACGGATTTTTACGGACTGTTCCGCATAAATTATGTCCTTGCTGTTTTCCAACATGCCCATAATTGTCTTTACTGCAAACGGCGCCCAACTGCCGTTTTCAATCAACCCAACTTTGCGGTTGCGGAAATTGCGCTCGGTGAGATTTTGGATAAATTCCTTCATAGCAGGAAAGATACCGCCGTTGTAGGTTGTGGTTGCAAACACGATTTTGGAATATTTAAACGCTTCTGCAATGCAATATGAGCTTTCCTCCCTCACCACGTCGCAAACTTCTGTTTTAACACCGAATTCATTTAATTTTTCGGCGAACTTCTCTACCGCCTCTTTCGTATGCCCGTACACCGAAGTATACGCTATAAACACGCCGTCCGTTTCGGGTTGGTACTGCGACCATTTTGAATAGAGATCCACATAATGGCCGAGATTTTCCTTTAAAACGGGACCGTGCAACGAACAGATCGTTTGTATGTCATACGCCGCAACCTTTTTTAAAAGCGACTGCACCTGCACACCGTATTTGCCCACTATTGCAAAATAATAGCGGCGTGCCTCGTCGTCCCATTCTCCCCCTTTTGACGCAACCCCGAACTTGCCGAAGGCGTCCGCGGAAAAATAGGTTTTAGTGTGGCTTTCATAGGCGGTCATAACTTCGGGCCAATGAACCATGGGCGCAAAAATAAAAGTAAACTCATGCTTGCCCAAGTTCAGTTTATCGCCGTCCTTTACAACCAATCTTCTATCCGCAAAGTCCGTCCCGAAAAACTCGCCGAGCATAACAAACGTTTTGCTGTTGCCCACGATAACTGTTTGCGGATATTTTTTTGCAAATTCAAAAATGCTCGCCGAATGGTCGGGCTCCATATGCAAAACAACCAGATAGTCGGGGGGTGTCCCGTTTAAAACGCTTTCAAGATTTTTCAGCCATTCATCGCAAAAATGAATATCAACGCTGTCCATCACCGCTATTTTATCGCTTTTGATTACGTAAGAATTGTAATTAATGCCGTCGGGCACAGGTAAGTAGCCTTCAAATAAATCAATTTGTAAATCCTCAACGCCTACGTTATATATTTCTTCGGCAACTTTCATAAATCGCTCCTTACAAGTTTTATTTCCTTTTTTTGAGTTTAAGTACTCCGCTTACGCGTATTAAATGATTGGATGAAAAAATATTTACCACAACCAGCAAAACGCTGAATACAGCCAAAACAAGCGCCTGGTAGCCCGGGCTGACAGAAACGCCGAAAAATTGCAGGTTGAATCCAAAACTTGTGTTTACGCTTTCAATAAGGGCTTCACTGCCCTCTATTGCACCCAATTGCCCGACCATATTGTTTATGGGAGTGGACAAAAAGGCATACCGTAAAAGCGAACACGTGTATGTTCCGGGGAAAAATCCGCAGATATTTCCCACCCAGGGAGGCATCATGCCAAGCGGCATATATGCTCCCATAATAAAGCCCACGGCAGTGGAAAATATCATTACCACACTGCCCATAGTTGCGTCCCTTTTTATAAAGGAACAAATAAACACGGTAAACAAAACCGAGCTTACCGAGGAATAGACCATTATTGCAAATATCTGCAAAAAGCTCGCAAAATTTATTGTAAACTCGCCCAGGCAAGCCAAATATATGAAGCAAACCATCAAAAATATAAAGCAGATAATAACGGTTACTATAATATTGTATAAAAAATAACTTGCAATTAAAAGCCCCTTGTTTACGGGGGAAGAAGCAAAATCGCGGTTTACGCCGTTTTCTTTGTCGTTGACTATAATGTTGTTTGTTTGCAACGATACGGTGATTGTGGATATTGCTATTATGCCGCTGAGCATCCAGGAATCGACTACCGTTTCTATGGCTTTTTTATACTCATTGTAGTCAATATGCGCACCCATATCGGTATTTATTTGGTTTATTGCCGAGCGCACGCTTTCAAGTTCGAGGTTCCTTAAAAACAAAATATAAACGGCAAAAATTATGAGCGGCGCCATAACGGTGAAGAACATGCGGATTTTGTTGCGGAACAAAACCAGCATATGCCGCCTTGTGAGTTGGAGGAAAATATCAAGGTAGTTGACTTTGCGCTTAACTGTTTGCATCTTCCCCCTCCGCCATCCGTATGTTTTTACCCGTAACGTTTAAAAATACGTCGTCCATGGTGCCCTTTAAAATTTCTATATCGGTAAGATATTCGTCAAACTCCGAAATAAGTTTCTTTGCGTCGGCGGTATCCCTTATATAAATTTTATACGCCTTATGCTCCTCGTCAAAAATAAAGGGTACTTTTTTTAACGCCAAAGAATTTTCAAACTCTTGGTTGCGCTCTTTGCAAAAACTTATGATATAGTCCTTTGAATATGCGTTTTTAAGCTCGTTGGGTGTTCCGTGGGCTATTATTTTGCCCTTGTCCATTATCACAACGTCGGTTGCAAGTTCCGCCTCTTCGAGATAATGCGTAGTCAAAAAAACAGTCATGCCCGTTTCCGCCCTTATTTTATCTATGAGCGACCACACGGTTATCCTCGTTTTGGGGTCAAGCCCCGTGGTGGGTTCGTCGAGAATGAGAAGTTTGGGGCGGTGTACCATTGCGCGGGCAATATCCACCCTACGCATTTGCCCGCCGCTCAAATTACGCACGGGTTTATTTAGTATGGGTTCAAGTTCCAAAAGATTTATTATATCCGCAATGTTTTTCTTTTTTTCGGCTTTTGTGAGCGAATAAAAAGATGTGCGGATTTCAAGATTCTGTTTTACGGTAAGATCCTTGTCCAAAACGCTCGTTTGGAAAACAATGCCTATTTCCGATTTTATCTGGGCGGGGTTTTCGTCAAGGTCATATCCGTCCACATAAATCTTCCCCGAATCTTTGCCGAGGATGGAACAGGTTATGTTTATGGTAGTTGATTTCCCAGCGCCGTTTACGCCGAGAAAAGCGAACAGAGAGCCCTTTGCAACCTCAAACGAAATGTCGTCCACCGCTTTGATATCGCCGTAAGACTTACAGAGATGCTCTATTTTTAACGCTAAATCCTGTTGTTCCAAAAAATCACCCTTAACCTTTTTTGCCTGTGTTTCTGTTGACTTTGCCCCAGCTGGGCTTTGACATTGCGCCTATGCTTATAGTAATGGAATATAAAATGAGGAAGAACGGGAACAGCAAAACAACGGATATTAACTCTCTCCTCTTGTTTGCGCCGATTTTTTTATAATCGGTTATAACCAGGAAGAGCGCTTGCAGATACCCGAACAACACAAACAGCCCCAGCAAAATACTTCCGCCTATAATTATAGTGTTCCAAAAAATCATGTGATAATATTCGGCGGTGTACAGCGAAAGTTCCAACCAGCCGTACGCGGCAAAACCGAGATACAAGAAATTATAAATATAAAACAGCGGAATCCACGTTGAAAGAATGACCGTTAAAAACAAGAAGCTATAAGATAAAAATACTTCCAAAAACGAAAGTTTACCCGTTGTGAAAAACTTTCCAAGCATCTTTAACAGCTTTGTTTTAAGCAATTTCACACCGCCGCTACCTATACGTTTGTTGCGGTTATATGTATCCTTCAAAGACGAGGGCATATCCTCATAAACCACGGCGTCCTCAACAAAATGTCCCTTGTATCCATCAAAAAGGCGGTTGAAATAGTACTCGGCGTCGTCCGATATGGTCCGGCTGTCGTAGCCGCCCGTCGCTTTTAACATTCTAACGCTCATCGTTGCGCCGCTGCCGTTTACATGCGCGGCAAGATTCAATCTCTCCCTGACGCGGCTGCCGTAGCGCGATTCAAACACATAGAATACGGTACATGCTTTGGTGAAAAAGTTTTGGCTGGCGTTGATTGCGCCCTCGTAAGGGCGTGCAAGGTCAACCCCCGCTTGGTACGCGTCGTTCATAAGCGAGGCAAAATCATCGTTTAAATGATTATCTGCGTCCAGATGCACTACCAAATCATACGGGTTTTCGGTGATATGGATTATATGGTCCACGCCGTATTTTAAAGGATACAGCGCCATATGGTGCGACGGATCGGGATCGTTATGTATCAAAACTATGGCGCCCGCTTTTTCGGCGAGTTCGGCGGTGTTGTCGGTACAGTTATCCGCCACTACGTACACATCGAACTTATCGCGCGGGTAATTTTGTTTTTCTATTACCGATTTTACCGTATCGTAAATTACGTCTGCTTCATTATGCGCGGGAATTAGAAAGGCTATCCTGCCCTTCACGTCGCTCTTTGGCCAGGTCTTCTTTTTTACAAAAGAAAAAAGAACATAACAAATTTGCGG
Organism: uncultured Clostridia bacterium; assembly: GCA_947629665.1. Lineage (GTDB taxonomy): Bacteria > Bacillota > Clostridia > Christensenellales > Borkfalkiaceae > Coproplasma. The sequence goes on along the minus strand of CANREJ010000005.1, from coordinate 41,000 downwards.
AATCAAGGGTATAGCTATTAAAATCAGTACTGCGTAATTTATAATGCTGAGTACACGGTACAGTATTTCATGCCACATATACCTACTCCTTATACTTTTGATTTTTTTAATTATAGTTTATATGCCCGCCAATGTCAAGAATTTAGCCGATTAATGATTAAAATGGCGGCCTGTTGCCGAAAACTTAAACGGAGGTATTTATGAATCCGATTAAAGAAAAAAGCAAATCGCTGGAAAACAATTTTTTACCGCTGAAAAAGATGTATCCCAAAAGTTACAACAAAGAAAAAACTTCCCCCTACACAAAAACGCGCGTTATTTTAATGAACGGCACGGAATTTGAATCGCAGTGGTTTATGCACAATTTTGCAAGGCACTGCGACGAGCCGGAAATTTTGCAGGCGCTGGCAATAGTCCGCCGCCAGGAACAACAGCAGCAAAAACGCATAAGCTGTTTGAAGCCCATAAACGAGAGTATACTTGAAACTACCATTGCTTACGAACAGCTCGCCGTGGATTTAACCGCCGTTCTCGCCATAAACGAAAAGGATGAAAACAATATCAAAGCGCTTAATTTTGCGCTTTTGGAGGACTTTGACCACCTATACCGCTATGCCAACCTTTTAAAGATGGACAAAAATATCGACGCCGATATGCTTGTGGGAAAATATACCGAAATTATGCCGGGACGGCCTACCGTGGCGGAACACAGGTATCCCGCCGACGATATCAAACCCCATTTGAACGCCGAAAAGGCGGATTTGTACAGCAAGCTCGTGGCATGTACCATTACTGCCGCCGAACAGCAGACAATGAACTACTATATGAATATTGCGCAGTGGTATAAAAATGATTTGGGGCGCAAGCTGTACGCCGAAATAGCAATGATTGAGGAAGCCCACGTAACCCAATACGAAAGTCTTAAAGACCCCAACATGTCTTGGCTGGAACAATGGGTTATGCACGAATACACGGAGTGCTGGCTGTACTATTCGGCTATGCAGGACGAGAGCGACGAGGCAATAAAAAAGATTTGGACTGAACACTTCAAAATGGAAGTATCGCATTTAAAAACTGCCGCCAAACTCTTGAAAAAATACGAAAACAAGAGCTATGAAAGCGTGTTCGGCACGGGCGAATTTCCCAAACTTTTAAAACTTGGCGGAAATAAGGATTATATTAGAAAGGTGCTTGGGGGAACCGTTCTATTGACGGCAGACAACACTCACGATAAATTCGATTACAAAGATATTAAAAAGATTGCCGACGACCACAGATATTTTGATTATCAAAAATATATGTCGGGCGATCCAAATAAAAATCCTTCCCACCTCGTAATTGAAAAAGCCATAGAAAAACTCGGCAAAGACTTCCGTTACCAGGACAGCGAGCACCCCGTAAAAGAATTGCGCAACCGCAATAACGACAACGTAAAAATTGCAAGAACAAAATAAGTATTTTAAAAGGCAGGTGAGCAACACCCGCCTTTTAATTTATTTTTTACGTTTGCTTTCTTTTACGTAATCCTTTAACGCTTGAAAAGTTTTTTCCTCCCCTTCGTTTTTGAGCATTGTAAGATAATATCTCAACCGTTTGGCAGTTTTTGGATTCATGCCCTCCACGTCCGTGCGCGTTTCAAAATACTCCAATGGACTGCCGTTTGTATATTTGTCCTTTAAATATATTTTGCTTGCCGCAACCCTATCGCACACCATTTCGGCAAAATACCGCGGAGGCATGTCCACATATACTTTCTTGCCGTCCGCAAAGTCCGTCCAATACTCAAAATGATGCTTATTCCTGCCCTTATGGTGCAACCATGCCGCAGAATATCCCAAAACTTCACGTTCCCTTGCCTGCGGACTGCGGTAGCCCTGATAATATTTAACCCCCGGACGGAATTCCGCGCGCGAGTATTTGGAGAGATCGTGCGTGAGACCCTGGCGTATCAAACCTGCCTTGAAGCAAAGTTTTTTTACCTCTTTCCTATGGCGGCGGACGGTTGAAAGATGTTTAAAAAAATTCATTAAAATTCAACCTCTAAACCGTCGTAGGCGGCAAGTACGCCATACTGTTCTTCAAGCCCCTTTAAAACGTCTTTATAAGGGCTGCCGTTATGCGAAAAATGAGTGATTACGATTTTGGTTTTACCGTCAATCAGCCGCAAATCCAAAAGTTTTTGCTTCATAATCAAATTATCCGGTATTCCCATATGGCGGGCGCTTTCGCCACCGCTGTTTTTTACAAAGGTACAATCAAAACTTACCAGCCCTATATGCGCGCCCTTTTGTTTGAGGTATCCAAGGGCGCCGTCGCAAACAATGCCCGTGTCGTAGCAATGTAAATATCCAACCCCGTCCCTTTCTATGTAAAACAGCAAGGCGTCCTCCGTTTTGCCATGGTTTGCGGGTATAGCCAAGACTCGGTAACCGCCCAAATATAATTCGGTGTACGGTTTAATGGCGGTGAAGTTAAAATTTTGAGATACTTCGGGTTTCATTTCACGTTTTGTACATTCGTAAAATACGCTTTCGACTGCGGAGTTCCCGTAAATGTTAAGAACGGGCTCGGTAATTTTTGCGTATTTATAGCCGCGTAAAATAAAATCGTGGGCATAAAAATGGTCCATGTGCGAATGTGTTACCAAAAGATATTTTAAAGCAGATAAATTTACACCGTATTTTAAGGAATGGCTATATGCCTCCGGCGGAAAATCAATGCAGATTGTGCCGTCAAGGATAACTTGCGACCGCGTATGAAACTCGCTTTCACCGAGTTTACGCACGCTTTGGCAATATTCGCAGTTGCAAAACATGGCAGGCACGCCTTCCGCCGCGCCCGTGCCGAGATAACGTATCTTCATATACACCAAAACAGGGCGATGAGTCGCCCTGTTATTTACATTTCCAAAATTATAGAAACAGGCCCGTCGTTGAACTGCTCTATCTTCATATCCGCACCAAAAACGCCCAGCTTAACCGTCAGGCCATATTGGCGCAATCTGTCTGCGATAAACTCATAGAGTTGCTTTGCGCGTTCGGGGCGTTCGGCATAGGAAAAACTCGGCCGGTTTCCGTGCGAGCAATCGCCCAAAAGGGTGAATTGGGAGATTAACAAAATTTGCCCGCCCACATCCTGCACGGACAGGTTCATTTTGCCGTTGCCGTCCTCAAATATGCGCAAATTGGCTATTTTTTTAGCCATAGCCTCCGCCTGCGCCTCTTCATCCCCGGCCTTTACGCCCAAAAAGACGGCAAGCCCGAAATCTATTTGGGATATAAGTTTGCCGTCCACATAGAGCGCAGTGCGCTTAACGCGCTGCACTACCGCCTTCATCCGCTTACTTGCCTACCCTAGACATATACTCGCCCGTGCGGGTATCAATACGGATTGTTTCGCCCTCTTCAACAAACATGGGAACCTGAATTGTTGCGCCCGTTTCCACAACGGCATTTTTCATTACGTTTGTAGCGGTGTTGCCGCGAACGCCCGGTTCACATTCGATAATTTTGAGCTCAACAAAGTTTTCGGGCTCAACAGAAAAGGCAACGCCGTTGAGAGATTTTACGGTTACCACGTCGTTCTCTTTGATATATTTAAGCGCGTCCTCAACCTGGTCATGGTTTAAGGTGATAATATCAAAAGTATCGGGGTCCATAAAATTATAGAACTCGCCGTCGAAATAAGAATATGTCATTTTTCTTGTTTCAACCTGAGCTGTTTCGAGCTTGGCGGTGGGGTTAAACGTTATATCCGAAAGAACCTGGCCTGTAACCACGTTTTTGAGCGTAGTCCTTACAAACGCCGCGCCCTTGCCGGGTTTAACATGCTGGAACTCCGTTACGGTGTAAACGCCCTTACCGTTGTACTCGAAAGTTGTGCCCTTTCTAATATCGCCTGCTAAAATCGATGCCATAAAATTTCTCCTTATAATAAACCTTATAAAACGGTTAGTTTTTTATCCGAATCGGTTAAGCTCAATATATGCCCGTGGCTGAGCATAACCGTATCCTCTATTCTTATGCCGAACTTACCTGCAAAATATACGCCGGGTTCATCCGAAAATACCATATTGTTTTTTAATTCCTCACAGCTCTTGGGGGAAAGATAGGGAGCTTCGTGAATATTTATGCCTATTCCGTGCCCCAAAGTATGCGTAAAGTATTTATCAAGACTGTAATTGCGCAAATAATCCCTTGCAAATGCGTCCGCCTGTCTGCCTTTAACGCCCTCCACAATTTGTTCTTTTGCGGCAAAATGGGCGGCCAAAACGTGGGCGTATGCCTTTTTGAAATCGTCGTGCCAGCCGTCGTCGCCAAAAAGGAATGTGCGCGTGCAGTCCGAACAGTATCCTCCGTATTTACAGCCGAAGTCTATTAAAATTATATCGCCGAATTTAAGTTTCCTGAAACCCGTTTCATGGTGAGGGACGCTTGAATTTTCGCCAAAGGCGACGATTGTATCAAAACTCGTGCCGCTTGCGCCGTAAGTGCGCATCAAATATTCGAGTTCGGCGGCGACTTCGTTTTCGGTCATTCCCTCTTTAATTCTGCCCAAAAGTTCGCAAAACGCCCTGTCGGTTATTTCGCACGCTTTTTTGATGCGGCTTATCTCCTCATCCTCTTTAACGGCCATTGCCGCCTCAAACGCAGGGGCGCTGTCTACTATTTTTAGTTTCATATCCGCGAGTTTGCGCCACTCGCCGTAAAGCATGCGGGGCAAAGGAACTGCCACTTCGCTATAAGGTTTTAATAGCTTTTCAAGTGAACCTTCAAACAACTTTACTTTTATGCCCGTTCCGTTAAGGACGTTTTCCGCCATTTCCAGATATCTCGGATCGGTGTAAAAAGTTGTGCCTTTTTTATCGCTCAACACTATACCGAACGATGTTGAAAGTCCCGTAAGATACTGCCGCAAATCTTGCTGTTCGGTTAAAACAGCCTGTGCGGAAACTGCTTTAAAAATTTTATCGGTGTTGTTTATTGACATATGACGCCTTCCGTATTATTTTACCAAAAAAATTTTTAAGTGTCAATACTATAATATATACGTTTCATTTCCGCCGCGTCTTCGGCTTGCGTTCCCGCCGACTCGCTCACAATGTAGGGTTCCAATTTCAGCTCTTTTAGAGCGATTGCGAGCGGTTCAAATTCGGGCCCGTACACCGTATCCGAAAACGTTAAATGTTTTATTTCGCCCTTGCCGCCATACATGATTTTGGAAAAATGAACGTGAAAATTTTTTACCCTTTCATAGCCCAACTCGGCAATCATATATTCCAGCCTCTCCTTATAATCGTCCACTGTTTTAAGACTGCCCTGTTCCCTGGCGTTTATGTGCCCGAAATCAACGGCGGGCGTATAGCATTTATCTATTTTGCAAAACTCCACTATCTCTTCAAGCGTCCCAATCTGGGCAAGTTTGCCCATCGTTTCGGGGCAAAACATAAAGTTTTCATAGCCGTTCAAATATATGAAATCGCGTAAAACTTTTAACCTGTCTGCGGTTTTTGCCACAGCTTCTTCCCTTGAAACCTTGCCCTGAGCCGCCGGATGAAAAACTACTCTCTCCCCACCCATTAACTTTAAGCACTGCGCGCTTGCCAAAACATAATTATAGGACTTTGCCGCCGCTTCGTCATCGGGGTTGGCAAAATTTATAAAGTACGGAGCATGGACGCTTATTTCAACCTGCACGTTTTTAAACGCCTCGCCTATTTCAACCGCCTTGCCCTCGGAAAGGTTTACTCCCCTGCCGAAAGAATATTCATAACAGTCAAGCCCCATCGCCTTGCAATAGCCCGCGGCTTGGGTTGTGTGTTTGTATCCAGCGGCATAAAAGGCTTCGCCGTTGCCGCTCGGCCCGAACTTAATCATTTTGTTCTCTTATTTTTAAAATATCTTCGTCCAATTGTTTTTTGAGTTCGACGGCGTTTTTAAACTTTTGGGTATCGCGTATGTAACTGCAAAATTCTATTTTTACTTCCTCACCGTACAAATCGCCCGCAAAGTCCGCCAAATGGGCTTCGAGCACAACACTGTCCTCGCCGAACGTGGGTCTTGCGCCGTAATTTGCTATGCCTTTATATGTATTGCCGTCAACGGTACATAAAACTGTATATACGCCCGTTTTTACCTCGACCTTGTTTTGTGGATATTCAACGTTGATTGTTGGATAATCAAGCAATTTGGAACCACGTTCTGCGCCGCCGACAACATGACCGCAAATTGAATAATTCCTGCCGAGCAACTCGTTTGCCGTCTCTATTTTTCCGTTTTCAAGCAAAGATTTAATCAATGTGGTACTTATTTTTTCGTTGCCGTACATTACGTCTTTTACCGCCATATACCAAACGCCGTTTTCATCGTCGTCTGCATAACTTTTGAGGGTTGAGGATTTGCCCTTTGCACCCGCCCCGAAATGGAAATCTTTGCCGCTCATCAATCCTTTTAAATTGATTTTGCTGTCCAAAACTTTTAGAAAGTCGTTTGCGGAAGTGCTTTTAAACTCATCGTTAAAATCGATTTTTAAAACGAATTTAACGTTGTATTCTTTTAAAAGCTCCAACCGCTCCTCCAAGGTATAGATTTGTTTGCCGCCCTTGCCGCCTGCAAAAAGCATAACACCCAAATCCAATCCGTTGATTTTCGCTTGGAGTTTGGCTTTTTTAAGCAGTTCGGCGTGCCCTTTGTGAAGCGCGTCAAAACAGCCCAACACGAGCAGGCTGGGGAAACCGTATTCTTCGTCATTGTAGTTTATTACTTCTAACATAGCTTTGTTTTGACCTTTAAAATATTTGATTTTATTTCTGCGAGCCCATAAAACTCGCCGTAGCCGTCAAAAAATTTATACGTGCCGTCAGGTGAAGCGTATTCCACCGTTAGCCCGTTTAAAAGCCTTTTTGCCTCCCGTTCCGTGGGATAAATACTGTCAAAACTCAACACGTCCTGCGTTTTTATAATATATTGCCCGATGTTTTCAGCCGTAAGAAATTTTGTTTGTACCGAGTTTTCAATCGTAAATACGCCGCTACGAGTTCGGGATAAACCGCTCATTGCCGCACACGTGCCCAGCATTTCGCCCATGTCCCTAGCAATCGAGCGAATATATGTGCCGCCGCCGCAATCAATTTTAAACGAAAATTCATCGTCGCTAACCTGCTCCAACAACTCAACGGAATTTATTTTTACTGTTTTGGGCGACAAAGTAAAATCTATTCCCTTGCGGGCAAGTTGGTATCCTCTTTTGCCGTTGACATTTTTTGCGCTGTATTTTGGCGGCAATTGTTCTATTTCACCTCTAAAATTGCCTAAAACGCTTAAAATTTGTTTTACCGACGGAACACTGCCGCCTTCAAACAGCAGGTTGCCAGTTGTGTCGAGCGTATCGTAGCTTACGCCAAACTTAAAAACCGCAATATATGTTTTGTTTTTTGATAAAAAATAGTCAAAAAGCCTTGTAGCGTTGCCTATCGCAACGGGCAGAACGCCCGATGCCATAGGGTCCAGGGTTCCCATGTGCCCGCAAGGGGTCTTTGTTAAAAATTTGATTTTGGCCACTTCCTTTGCGGAGGAAAAGCCCTGTTCTTTATTTACGTTTATAAAACCCGTCATAAATTCAAGGATATTGCGCGCGTGAGCCGTTCGATTACCTCTTCAAGCTCGCCGAAAAGCATACAGCCGCTGGCGAGTATGTGTCCGCCGCCGCCGAAAGTTGCCGCAACTGCGCTGACGTTCGCCCTCCCCTTGCTCCTTAAAGAAGTTTTGTACTGCCCCTTTTTAAACTCCAACAGGGAAACTGCAACTTCTACGCCGTCTATGGTGAGAGGAAAATCCACAAAGCCCTCGGTCAAACTCTTGTCAACCCCAAGCTCCTCCATATCCTTTTGAGTTATTACCGCAAATGCAAGCCGGTCGTCAAGGTCAAACCGCATCTTACTCATCACACTGCCGTACAACAACGCACGCGCTTTGGGCTGACGGACGTTTACGTTATAATTGATTTTGTTTACGTCGGCGCCCTTCGCGCGCAAAAATCCCGCTACTTTAAACGTATTTTCCGTTACGTCGAGGTGGGTAAAATTGCCGCTGTCGGTTATCATGCCGAGCATCAAAAGGTTTGCAATTTCGGTTGTTATTTCATAGCCGCAGGCAAGCAAAAGTTCGGTAACTATCTGGCAACTTGCGGGACATTCCACTACATAATTGAATTTTGCGTAACAGGTGTTGGAAATATGGTGGTCTATGTTTACGGTATCCCTTTTAAATTTAGCATACCGCTTTGAAAAAACGCCCATTCTCGTTACGTCGGCGCAATCGACGCTGACAAACAAATCATATTCAAGCTGGGGCACCGCCCGCAAAACCTTACCCATTGCCGGCAAAAACGCAAACTTTTCGGGGGGAGTATCCTCGCAACACATAAACGCTTTTTTGCCTGCGTTTTCAAGAGCAACACAGAGCGCAAGCCCACTACCGAGTGCGTCGCCGTCGGGTCGCGCATGGCAAAACACCGCTACGCGTTTTGAATTTTGTAATTTTGCCGTTATTTCTTCTGCTGTATTATTCATTATCCGTACCGATATCGGAAAGAATTTTATCTATTTTTTCGCCGTATTCCATGCTTCCGTCAAGAATAAATCTTAACTCCGGCACTGTTCGAATGCGCATGACCGCCGCCAGCTCGTGCCGTATAAAGCCCGCGTTGTCCTTAATAGTGGCAAAGCTGTTTTTCGCCTTTTCTTTATCGGGATCGTAAACGCTTACATAGATTTTTGCGGTTTTTAGATCGGGTGCAATATCTGCCGCCGTTACGCTTATAATAGCGGAAAGTTCCGGGAATTTAGATCTCAATTTCCCGGAGATTACGCTTGAAATTTCCTTTTGAAATTCGCCCGCTAAACGTTCGCCTCTTATGCCTTTCATATCTATACCGCCGCAACCTGCTCTATAAGGTAGCACTCTATAATATCGCCTATCTGTATATCGTTAAAGCCTTCAATGGCGCAACCGCACTCAAAGCCCGCGCTTACTTCCTTAACGTCGTCCTTAAAGCGTTTGAGTTGCTTTACGTTGCCTTCAACAACAAGCACGTCGTTGCGGTATATGCGGAGTTTCCCGCCGCGGACAATCTTTCCGTCCAGAACATAGCAACCGGCTATATTGCCCACGCCCGTAATTTTAAAGGTTTGGCGAACTTCGCACTTGCCGAGTAAAATCTCTTGATATTTAGGCGCAAGCATGCCCTTTAACGCCGCTTCAACGTCGTCCAGCAAGTCGTAAATTATGCGGTAGCTTCTTACATCAACCTTGCTTCTTTCGGCAAGCGCTTTTGCCTTTGCGTCGGGACGAACATTAAAGCCCAAAATAATTGCGTTTGAGGAGTCTGCAAGCATCACGTCCGTTTCGGTAACGGCGCCTGCGCCGCTGTGGATAACTTTGACCTTCACTTCGTCGTTGGACAGTTTGACAACGGACTGCTTGATTGCCTCAACCGAGCCCTGCACGTCGCCCTTGATTATGAGATTGAGGGTTTTTAAATTGCCCTCCGCAATATTGTTGAATATGTCGTCAAGGGAAATTTTCGACGCGGATTTTATCATGGATTCGCTCTCTTTTCTCTTGCGCTCGTCCATTACTTGTTTCATAAGCGATTGGGATACGGCGTATATGGAATCGCCTGAATTGGGCACTTCTTCAAGCCCAAGCACGTTTACTGCCATTGAAGGGCCGGCTTCCTTTACCGTTCTGCCCTTGTCGTCTATCATGGCGCGCACTCTGCCCGTTACTGTGCCCGATATAAGGTTGTCGCCCGTGTGCAGGGTACCGTTTTGCACGAGTACGGTTGCAACGGGACCCTTGCCCTTGTCGAGGCGGGCTTCGATTACTACGCCCCTTGCCTCCCTTGCGGGATTTGCAAGCAACTCTTTCATTTCGGCAACAAGCAAAAGGCTTTCAAGCAATTGGTCTATACCCTCGCCTGTTTTGCAGGATATGGGGCACACCATTGTATCGCCGCCCCATTCTTCGGGAACAAGTCCCTGTGCGGTGAGGTCTTGTTTTACCTTTTCAACATTTGCCCCCGCCTTATCTATTTTATTTACCGCCACAATTATTGTAACGCCTGCGGCCTTTGCGTGGTTTATCGCCTCAACGGTCTGCGGCATAACGCCGTCGTCCGCCGCCACCACGAGTATTACTATGTCCGTAATTTGTGCGCCGCGGGCGCGCATTGCCGTAAACGCTTCATGTCCGGGAGTATCTATAAATGTTATGCCCTTGCCGTTCACGGTAACGGTATAGGCACCGATATGCTGGGTTATTCCGCCCGCTTCGCCGGCCGCTACCTTTGTGTTCTTTATATAGTCCAAAAGCGAAGTTTTGCCGTGGTCTACATGCCCCATAACCGTAACTACGGGCGCGCGGGGCACAAGGCTCTCTATTTCCTCAACGGTATCCGCCTGCTGTTCAAACAACACTTCTTCCGCCGTTTTTTCGGGCTTGTATTCGAGTTCTATTCCAAGATCGGCGGCAATCAACGCGGCGGTATCGTAATCCACCGATTCGTTTACCGTTTTCATTATGCCCTCTTTAAACAGCCTCTTGGTTATTTCCACCGCGGAAATTCCCAATTTTTCAGATAGGATTTTAAGAGGTATTTCGCTGGTCGTTACTACCGCTTTTTCAATTTTTATAACCTGCGCGTTCTGTTTGGTTTTGTCCTTTTTAACGCGCAATTTTCTGTAACCGCTCTTGTTCTCATCAAAATCGTCTATGCTTGCGCCCTGCTGTTTTTGGAGAGCGCGCTTGGAAGGAGCATGACGCTCCTTTTCAACATAAGTCTTTTCATAGCTCTGCTTCTTTTTATCCGGTCCGAAATTCTTTTTGGGCGCCTGGGCCGCAGGCGGTTGTGCCGCCGCTGTGGGCGCAGTGAATTTTGAACCCGTTTGGGGACGAACCTGACCCTGCTGGGGACGTGCCGTGGCAGTATGCGGCACAACACCTTTTTTATCCCCTTTGGGAGGACGGGCGTCGCGGTTTATAAACGTTTTATTATCGCGGACGGGTTGTTGCGGCCTTTGTTCCGCGGGTTTTTCCTCTGTTTGGCGTACGGGAAATGACGCCGCCGCGGTTTCTTCGGGCGCCGGCTCTATGCTCTGCTCATTTTGTTTTTGTTCCGACTCCATGGCCGCCTGTTCGGCCGCGCGCTTTGCGGCTTCTTCGGCCGCCGCCTGTTCAGCCGCCAACCTCTCTTTTTCGAGCTTTGCCTGAATCTTTGCCGCTTCAAGTTCATTCAACTTTTTTAAAATATCCGAAGCCGCGCGTTCAGCCGCCGCTATTTTTTTGGAGAGTTCGGGAATGGCTCCGCCCGAAATGAGCTTGCCGATATTCTCAATATTCTCGTACTTTTTTGCCATATTTAATAACTGCCTCCGGCATATAATTCGTAATTGTTGTCTAAATTATCCAAAATAGCTTTTGCAAGCTGTTTATCGCGCACCGCCGCCATTTTGCAATCCGGTTTGTTTACGACAGTATCAAACCCTGATTTACATATTAAAAGCGGGCATAGTAGTCTGTTTTTGAATTTTACGGCGAGCTTTTTTGTGTTTTCGGAAGCGTCGCCACTTACAATTAGTAAAAATACGCCATTTTTAAGCGTATTTATTGCGCCAGCGCCAAGCGTAAGTTTGCCCGCTTTTATGCAAAACCCAATAAAAGTTTCAACCTTGCTTCTTCCCAAAATACTCCTCCTCTACGGCGGCGTAAATTTCGTCGTCCACCGCGCAGGAAAATACCCTGTTTAAAAGCCGTCCTTTTTTGAGTTTTTTTATACATTCGGGGTTGTTGCAAATATATGCTCCCCTGCCCGCCGCCTTTGAAGTAAAATCAAGAAATATTTTGCCCTCGGAATTTTTTACAATCCTTAACATGGCCTTTTTTTCTTTGAGTTCCCTGCACGCGATACATTGGCGAAGCGGAATTTTTTTGTTGGGCATAACTCTACCTTATTATTCCTGTTCGGTTGCCGTAAACCCCAGCTTTGCGGCCGCAGATTCGCTCTTTACATCTATTTTCCAGCCCGTAAGCCTTACGGCAAGACGGGCGTTTTGGCCATCCTTGCCTATTGCAAGCGAAAGTTTATCGTCGGGGACTACCGCCATGGCGGTTTTGTCGCCGTCCATCTGCGTTACGGAAATTACTTTTGCGGGCGAAAGAGCCTTTGCTATAAACTCCAAAGGATTTTCGCTCCAAGGAATTATATCTATTTTTTCGCCTCTCAACTCCTCAACTACCGCATTCACGCGCGCGCCCTTGTTGCCTACGCACGCGCCTATTGCATCTATTCTTTCGTCCTCCGAATAAATTGCCATTTTGGTTCTTGCGCCGGCTTCCCTGCTTATCTCTTTGATTATAACGGTACCCTGCTTTATTTCGGGGACTTCCTCTTCAAAAAGTTTTCTAACAAGGCCGGGGGCGGAACGGCTTACAAGCACTTGCGCGCCGCGGTAACCACTTTTAACCCTTTTAACAAAGACTTTTATTTTATCGTTGACATTGTATTTTTCACCCGGAACCTGGTCGGAAGGGAGCATAAGCCCTTCAACCTGTCCCTTGCCGAGTTCGACATAAACATTGCGGGCGTCGATTTTTCTTATTATTCCCACAAGGAGTTCGCCCTCTTTGTTTGAAAACTCGTTCATAGCGGCGTCGCGCTCGGTTTCATGAATTTTTTGCAGGATAACCTGCTTTGCCGTTTGCGCGGCTATGCGGCTGAAATCCTTGGGCACAAATTTTTCGGCAACACGGTCGCCCACTTTATAGCTTTTCTTGATTTTTTGGGCGTCCTCCAAAGATATTTCCGTTTCGCGGTCTACAACTTCATCGACAACCGTTTTTACGGTAAAGAAATCCATGGTGCCCTTTTCGGGATTGAGCTTTATGTCAACTTGCCCCACGGCGCCCGCAAACTGCTTTTTGCACGCAGAAACCAGCGCGTTGGAAAGCGCTTCCATAAATACTTCCCTGGGGATTCCCTTTTCCTTTTCAAGGTCTTCCAAAGCTACAAAAAAATCTTTGTTGGTCATTTTAGTTCTCCTGACGATTTGTAAGGTTTTATTCAAATTTAATTGCTTTGTTTATCTTTGCTATTTTGTTGAGAGAAATTTTAATTTCTTCTTTCTCGGTCTTCAAAAGTATGGAATTGCCGTCATACCCGCACAGTACGCCCTCCAAATACTTTTTGCCTTTGAGGGGCGCATAGAGCTTGACTTCGACCTCGCCGTTTAAGTTCCTCTCAAAATCGCGGGCGGTTTTAAAGGGTCTGTCGAGACCCGGACTGGAAACGTTTAATGTGTACGGCTTACCCAACGTGGGGTCAAGCTCGTCAATAGGCTCCATTATGGAATTGTGGAATTTTTCGCACGTGTTTAGGTCAACCCCGCCGGGAGTATCTATAAAAACCGTGAGTTCGGCGTTCTTGTCGTTCCACTCCACGTCTACAATTTCAATCCCCATAGGCGCGGCCGCATTCTCCATAAAAGAGCGGATATCACTTAAAGGTTTAATGTCCATACAACTCTCATATACAAGTATTGAGTGCCCCGCGGGGCACTCAATCTTAACATTTCTATTAAGGTCATAATTATATTAACATAAATATATGAAAAAAGCAACTCATTTTTGGAAGTTTATCCCAGCCTGGGCAAAGATTTTTTTATTTTTATAAGTTCTATAAATATTTTTGCCGTGGCAAGCGCGTCGTCTATGGCCCTGTGGTGGTTAAATGTTATGTTAAACTTATCCGCCACGGTGTTAAGTTTATAGTTGGACAAAAACAGCAATTCCTGTGAAAGCGGAATTGTGTCTATCATTTTTCTGTCGAGAATATATCCCAGAAGCGAGCAATAATAATCCACAAATTTAAAATCAAAGCCAACGATATTATGCCCTACGAGTATACTTCCGCTGCAAAATTTATAAAAATCGGGCAACGCCTGCTCGTATGTAGGGGCGTCCGCAACCATATCCTCGTTTATGCCTGTGAGCCTGGTAATTTCGTCGGACAGCTTTTTTTGCGGATTGATAAAGGTTGAAAACGACTCGCTTATTTTTCCGTCGGCGATTTTATACGCGCCAATCTCGATGATCCTGTCCATACTGCCCGATATGGGCGAAGAATTCAAACCCGTCGTTTCGAGGTCTAAAACAACGAATGTATTGTTTTTTAAACACTCCGGAATAACGTCGGTTTTAAACAAATCCGTTTGCTCTATATTGAAGTAGGGCTGAGGTTTTACATAATGATAATATTTTGGAACAGGTTTTGAGGCTCTCTTTTGCGGAACAAAGCCGTTTGGATACTTTCCGTAATCAATTACGTCGGCAGTATAGCGTAAACTGCCGTTAAACATTTCGTTGGAGCCGCAACAAACTATGCTGTCCCCCACTTTTAACTGCTTGATTTTATCGTAACTTTTTTGGCGTATGAAATAAGTTATATGTACCGCCGCCGTTGTGTCGGAAATGACCAACGATAAGTAGGGTTTTTGCACGCCCTTTTTATTGGTGTACTCCCTTTCGTTTATCTGTTCTATAACCCCGCAGACAACAACTTCGTTTGAGGCAAAATTCAAATCGGCAAGATAAACCGCCTTGGCGTGTTTTTTTGTGCCTTCTAAAAATTTAAACCCGTCTATTTCAAAGGTGCGCACGGGAATTTCAAAATCAATCTCGTCCGGCTTTTCTTCTACGGTTATATCTTCCACGCTCCTTTGCGACGTTACGCACGCACCGCGGAATTCCCCGCAAAAATTAGTTGAAAGATACTCGTTGATTCTTTTTGTAACTTCCTGCCCCGTTTGCATAAACTGCATTATCGCAACCGTGTAATAAAAGCCGTAGTCAGTTTTTTCTACGGTTATATCGCCCTCTTTGAGAGTAACGTACACCGCCTTGAAATTTACCGACAGGGCTTCCTCTATTTTTCTTTTGACCATTTCACAGTCGGGGGAAAGTTTGATTATATTGAGATTGCAATTAAAATATTCGGGCACAAACGGCTTAACCGCCGAAAGCGCGGCAGACTTATCGTTTTCGCCAAAAGTGCGGTCGGTAACCAAATCGACCGTTACTGTGCGCGAGGCGCGCTCCACGGTAACGGAGTGCAATATTGCATTTGACAAGTTTTGCGAAGATGCGCGTATCGCACCCAAAATTTCACCGCTCATTTAAAAGTTTATCTATCTCCATAAAAAATTCTTTTTCGGCGTTGCAAGAAGCAACTTTTTTTATTATCTCGCCGCCCTTAAAAATCACACAATAATCCTGTGCGCCCGCAATGCCCAAATCGCAGTCTTTTGCCTCGCCCGGTCCGTTTACAACGCACCCCATAACCGCGATATTCAAAGGCTTTGTGCTATTTTCAACATATTCCGTAACTTTTTTGGCAAGCTCCATGGAATTCCACATGCACCTCCCGCAAGTGGGACAAGATATTACATTTACGTAATTTTTATCGAGTTCCACGGCACGCAACAACCTGCGCGCCGCTAAAACTTCCTTGACGGGGTCGTCCGTGATTGAAACGCGCAACGTGTCTCCTATTCCGTCGACCAAAAGCGCGCCGAGAGCCGCAGACGACTTAACTACCGCCATTTGCTCGGTGCCTGCTTCCGTAACGCCTATATGTAACGGATAACCCGTGCGCGAAGCGAGCAATCTATACGCCTTTACCGTTAGCGGCACGCTTGACGCTTTAACGGAAATCACAATATTTTCAACGCCGTATTTTTCCAGAACGGACACGCTTTTTAAGGCGCTTTCCACAAGCGAAAACTCGTTTTTGCCGTATTTTTGCAAAAACTCCTTTTCGACGCTACCCGTATTTGCGCCGACGCGCACAGGTATGTTATGGGCTTTTATACATTCGGCAACATATTTTATCTCGCTCTCGCCGCCTATATTGCCGGGGTTTAAGCGCACCTTGTCGCAACCGCTCTCTATTGCCTTTACCGCCAGCTCTTTGGAAAAATGAATATCGGCAACAAGCGGAATATGTATATTTTGTTTAATCTTGGCAATGGCAAGGGCGTCGCTTTGGTCAAGCACTGAAACCCTTATAATTTCGCAGCCGGCCTGTTCAAGCCGCAAAATTTGCGAGCAGGTTGCTTCCACGTCCGCAGTTTTGGTCGTACACATAGACTGGATTTTTACGCTTTGACCACCGCCTATATATGTGTTGCCGATTTTTACTTTTTTTGATAAAGATTTCATATTTCAAAGAATACAGACAGTGAAATTCACTGTCTGCAAAAATTTAATTTTTGTTTTCCATCAGCTTTTGCAACTCTTCCATAAAGCTGGGTATGTCTTTAAACGAGCGATATACGCTTGCATACCTCACATAGGCGACCTCATCGATTTTTTTGAGTTCCTCCATTACCATTTCGCCTATTTTTTTGGAGGATATTTCCTGCTCCATGGAGTTATAAATCTGTTTTGTGATTGTGGCAACTATATCGTCTATCGCATTGAGCGAAACGGGACGCTTTTCACACGACTTTATGATTCCGTTTTTGATTTTTTGCGGGTCGTAGGCCTGCCTTAAACCGCTGGCTTTTACCACAAGCACAGGCGTATCTTCAATTGTTTCGTAAGTGGTAAAACGTTTGCCGCACTGCACACATTCGCGACGCCTGCGAATTGTTCTGCCCTCGTCCGCCGAACGGCTGTCTATAACTTTACTGTCCTCACAACCGCAATATAAACACTTCATACATTGCCCCCTTTAACATATTGTATAATTTTAAATATTATAACACAAGATATCGTTTTTGTAAAGCGTTTGAGCAAAACGTAAAATTTGTTTGGCGACGTTACTTAAAATACTTTACACCGCTTTCAAATATCTTCATGTCAAAATTGCCGTCAAAGTTTTTATATAAATTTTCGCCCTTTCTTTCGCTGTGCCCCATTTTTCCAAAAATCCTGCCGTCGGGCGAAGTTATGCCCTCGATCGCCCACATACTGCCGTTTGGATTATAGGGGCTTTCCATAGTGGGAACGCCGCACATATCAACGTATTGCGTGGCAATCTGGCCGCAACTCTTCATCTTTTGGAGCTCCTCAACCGGGGCTATGATTTTGCCCTCGCCGTGAGATACGGGCACCGAATACACCTCGCCGACCTTACAAGCGGACAGCCAGGGACTCATTACGGAAGCTACGCGGATATTTGCCATTGTTGAAACGTGGCGGGATATATTGTTGAATGTGAGCGTGGGCGACTGTGCAGTGAGCGAACATACCTTGCCGTAAGGCACAAGCCCCAGCTTAATGAGCGCCTGAAATCCGTTGCAGATACCCAAAACAAGCCCGTCGCGACCATTTAAAAGTTCCATTATCCTTTCGGAAATGGCGGGATTTTTAAAGGTTGTGGCTATAAACTTACCCGAACCGTCGGGCTCGTCGCCGCCCGAAAAGCCGCCGGGAAAAGCAATTATGTTGCAACCGTCGATTGCTTTGATTATGGCTTTTACGCTCTCCTCTATATCGGCCGGCGTGCGGTTTTTTATTACAAGTATATTTGTTTCCGCACCCGCCAGCCTGAATGCCCGCGCAGTATCAAGCTCGCAGTTCGTTCCGGGGAAGGCGGGAATAAATACTTTGGGTTTTGCAATTTTTGTGGATATATTGGAATATTTCTTACCGCCTACGTAATCGCAATCCGGAACTTCCCCCTCCGCGGGTGCGGTTGCGGGGAACACGACGTCGAGTTTTTGGGTGTACGACGCTATAGCTTGGGAATAATTTACGCGTTCATTGCCGAACGTAAAATCTCCTGCCGACGTTGCGCCGAGTTCCGTTACTTCAAGCCCTTTAAACGCGGATATGTTCTTTGCGGAAATAATAATTTCGCCATAGCGTTCCCCGAAAAGCGTGTTATAGTCCGCAATAAAGTCAAAGCCCAAACGGTTACCGAAGCATGATTTTGCAACCGCGGCGAACGCTCCGCCCTTTTCGATGACGGTTGCAAACTTTACGTTGCCGCCGAGGATATTTTCGTATACAGACGAATACAGTTTTTTAAGATATTCAAAGTCGGGAATTTGATTTTTATCTTTTTTTACGGGCAATAAATAGAGTTTTTCGCCCTCATTCTTTAACACATTGGTTATGAGCGTTGAAGCCTTTGAAGGCGCAAGCGCAAAGGAAATTAACGTTGGCGGAACGTCTATATCTTCAAAAGTACCGCTCATGCTGTCTTTGCCGCCTATCGCCGCAAGCCCCAAGCCCATCTGCGCATAGAGCGCGCCGAGTAATGCGGCAAGCGGCACTCCCCACCTCTTTTTGTCGTTGCGGAGCCGCATAAAAAATTCCTGCAATGAAAGGCGTATATCCGTGTAATTTGCGCCTGCGGCAACAACTTTGGATACCGAGGCGACTATTGAGTAAATCGCCCCCGTGAAAGGCGAAGTTGACATGAGTTCGGGATTATACCCGTATGCGGACACGGTGCAGTCGTCCGTTTCACCGCCCGTAAACTTTGCCGCCATTGCAATGGACGGAGTGAGCTGATATTTGCCGCCGAAAGGCATATAAACGGATTTTGCGCCTATGGTGGAGTCAAACATTTCCGCAAGACCCTTTTTGGAGCATACGTTTAATTGCGAAAGCGTTTCGGTTGCCGCCATATTAAAAGGTTTAACTTCGGGAGCGTTGAAAAAGGTGGTTACCTCTTCGTTGATTTCGGCGTCGGTTACTTGTTTTACGCCGTTTGTATCGAGAAAATCGCGGGATATGTCCACTATGGCTCTGCCGCGGTGATACATTTTCATTCTCCTGTCATCCGTAACAACGGCAACGGGAGTTGCGGCAAGATTTTCCGCAGCGGCCAGCACGGTGAACTTTTCAACGTTCTCCTTTGCCACTACCACCGCCATTCGCTCTTGCGATTCGCTGATTGCAAGTTCTGTTCCCGAAAGACCCTCGTACTTTTTGGGCACCTTGTCCAAATCTATTTCAAGCCCGTCGGCAAGCTCGCCTATTGCTACGGATACGCCGCCTGCCCCAAAATCGTTGCACTTTTTTATAAGCCTCGTCGCCTCTCCGTTCAAAAAAAGACGTTGGAGTTTGCGCTCCGTCAAGGCGTTACCCTTTTGTACTTCCGCCCCGCATGACTGCACGGATTTTTTGTTGTGCGCCTTGGAAGAACCGGTGGCTCCGCCGCAGCCGTCGCGCCCCGTTTCGCCTCCCAAAAGTATTATCACGTCCCCTTTTTGGGGCTTGGCGCGGTAAATCATATCCGATTTTGCGCCGCCTACGACAAACCCCGTTTCAAGCCTCTTTGCCTTATATCCGGGGTGATAAACTTCCTCAACCTGCCCCGTGGCAAGCCCTATTTGGTTGCCGTAGGAGGAAAAGCCCGCCGCAGCTGTCTTTGTTATAATTCTCTGCGGAAGTTTACCCGCAAGAGTGTTTTCAATAGGCTCGGTGGGATCGGCGCAACCCGTAACGCGCATAGCCTGCAAAACGTAAGTTCTGCCGGAAAGAGGGTCGCGAATGGCTCCGCCCAAACACGTTGCCGCGCCGCCGAAAGGCTCTATTTCCGTGGGGTGATTGTGCGTTTCGTTTTTGAACATAACCGTATATTTTTGCGGCTTTCCGTCCAGGGTTGCGTCAACCTTAATCGAGCAGGCGTTTATCTCATCAGACTCGTCCAAATTATTGAGTTTGCCGTCTTTTTTGAGTTTTTTTGCAGCTATGGTGGCAATATCCATTAAGCAGGGATATTTTTCGGGTCTGTTTTTATAGAGTTCGGCAAAAAGTTCCCTGTAAAGTTTAAGCGCATCATCCACTTTGCCGTTATTACTGTTCACGGTAATATTTTTAAGCTCGGTGGCAAAAGTCGTGTGGCGGCAATGATCCGACCAATAGGTGTCAATTACCTTAATTTCCGTTTCGGTTGGATTTCTGCCCTCTTTTTTAAAATAATCGCGCACAAAGGCGAGATCCTCAACGGACATAGCGAATCCCATTTTTGCATGATAACCGCGTATGGCTTCATCGTCAAAAGTTATAAATCCCTCAACGTCCTTTACGTCCTCTGCTTCAACCGCAACATGCGCGAGAGACAGGGGCTTTTCAAGCGGCACCTCCTCGCTTTCAACGGGGTTTATTAGGTGCTTTTTTATTCTTTCAAGTTGCTCACTGTCGGCGCCTTTAATCGCATATATATTGGCACATTTGATTGTAGGGCGTTCCTTTTGCGTTAAAAGTTGGACGCATTGTGCGGCGCTGTCGGCACGCTGGTCGTACTGACCCGTTAAATAAGCCGTTGCAAATACGCTGTACTCTGCGGGGAAAGATATATCTTCATAATAGACGTCGTCCACGGGCGGTTCGGAAAAAACGCACGGAACGGCGGCTTTAAATTCTTCCCGTGAGATACCGTCGACGTCGTAACGCAAGAGTCTGCGGACATCATCAACCGAAATTTTTAAAAGATTACGGATATCGCTTTTTATTTGTTTAGCTTTTAAATCGTCCTTTTTTTCAACGTAAATTCTGTAAATCATCTTTAACCTTCACGATACTTTATGCCTATATCTTTGCGATAAAACATATTTTCCCAACTGATATTTTTTACGGCGGCGTAGGCCTTCACGCGGGCGGCTTCAATATTCGCGCCCTTGGCAACCACACCTAAAACCCTGCCGCCGTTTGTAATAAGTTTGCCGTCCTTCACGGCTGTGCCCGCATGGACGATTGAACAGTCCCCCACGTCGCCTATTGTGATTTCCTTACCCTTCGCATAACTTAACGGATAACCGCCGCTTGCAAGCACAACGCATACGCATGCGCCGCTATCCCACTCTATTTTAACGTCCGCAAGCCTGCCGTCGGTTACCGCCTCGAAAATTTCCATCAGATCGGTTTTAAGCATAGGCAAAACGACCTGGGTTTCGGGGTCGCCGAAGCGGGAATTATACTCCACTACCTTCATGCCCTTGTCTGTGCGCATAAGCCCGAAATACAGGCACCCCTTAAAAGTTCTGCCCTCGGCGTTAAGAGCGTTCATTGTGGGTATCATTATTTTTTGGAGAACTTCGTTTTCGAGTTCTTCCGTCCAAAACGGGCAGGGCGAAAATGTGCCCATACCGCCCGTGTTCAATCCTCTATCGCCATCGGCGGCGCGCTTATGGTCGCAGGACGTTATCATCGGCACAATCGTTTTGCCGTCCGTAAAAGATAAAACGGACACTTCTTCGCCGGGAGTATATTTAAGCCCGCGCAGACATTCTTCGATAACTATGACGTTGCCTGCGGAGCCGAAGGTTTTATCGAGCATAATTTCCTTTAAGCCCTCTTCCGCCTCCTTTAAAGTTTCGCACACAAGCACGCCCTTGCCGAGCGCAAGTCCGTCCGCCTTTAAAACTATCGGCGCGCCTTTTTTGCGCACATATTCCAGAGCCTTCTCATAGTTATCGAAAATTTCCGCCTCGGCCGTTGGAATATTGTATTTTTTCATCAAATTTTTGGCGTACGCTTTGCTCGATTCTATGATAGCGGCGTTTTTATGCGGCCCGAAGCAACGCTTCCCTATGGCTTCAAGCTCGTCCACAAGTCCAAGCGCAAGCGGATCGTCGGGAGCAACCACATAATAATCTATTTCGGGGTGTTCCTTTGCATATGCTGTTACCGCCGCTGTATTCATGTAATCCACATTTATGTTTTCGGCAATTTCGGCGGTGCCCGCGTTGCCTTTCATGCAATACAATTTATCTACTTTTGGGCTCTTTTTAAGCGCCTGCAAAATAGCGTGTTCCCTGCCGCCATTGCCAATAACAAGAACGTTCATATCTAACTTTCCTAAATTTTATCAGTGTTTGAAATGCCTGTCGCCCACAAAAATCATGGAAATACCCGCGGCGTTGCAGGCTTCAACCGAAGCCTCGTCCTGAATGGAGCCGCCCGGTTGTATTATTGCCGTAATGCCCGCCTTAACGCACTCCCCTACGCAATCGGGGAACGGGAAAAACGCGTCGGAAGCCATAACCGAGCCCTTTGCCTCTGCCCCCGCATGGGCAATGGCCTGTTGCGCCGCCCATATGCGGTTTGTCTGCCCCATTCCTATGCCCGTGGTCCTTCCTGCTTTTCCTATAACAATCGCGTTGGATTTTGTGTGCTTTACAACTTTCCAATTGAATAACAGCGCTTCAACTTCCTCTGCGGTGGGCATACGGTCGGTTACAACTCCCAAGCCGTAGCTCTTTCTCTTTTTTCCCGAAGGCGTTGTTATTTCTTCAACAGACGCTTTGTTTTTAAAGAGGTTCATGTCTTCACCGCGGATCAAACTTTCGTCGTACTGCTGAACCAAAAGTCCACCGTAAACCTTCTTCATATCCAATGCGGAAGCCTCGCGCCTTGCGGAGATATCCTCTATTTTTAAAAGCCTGATATTCTTTTTGCCCTCCAAAATGTTCAAGGCTTCGGGAGTATAGTCGGGAGCCATTACTATCTCGATAAATATTTTGTTTATTTCGGTTGCGGTTGCCCCGTCCACAACGCCGTTTATGGCAAGAATCCCGCCGAATACCGAAACGGGGTCGGAATTATAGGCGCGCATATACGCTTCATAAATAGTGTCGCCCGTGCCCACTCCGCAAGGGTTTGCGTGTTTGCAGGCAACAACCGCGGGCGTGGAACCGTATTCCTTTAAAAGTTCAAGCGCTCCGTTGGCGTCGTTTATATTGTTATATGAAAGCTCCTTGCCCCAGAGCTGTTTTGCCGAGGACAGCGAGCCCTTGCGGATAAACTGCTCGTTGTAAAATACGGCTTGCTGTTGGGGATTTTCGCCGTAGCGCATGTCCTGCGCCTTTTCATAGGCAAACGTTACCTGTTCGGGGAAAGTTATGCCGAGTTGCGAAGCGAGATAATTGGATATAAGGCTGTCGTATACTGCAGTGTGGGCAAACACTTTATATTGAAGATACCTCTTTGTTTCAAGGGTTACGCCGCCGTTTTTAAGCTCTTCCAAAACTTTATTATAATCCTTGGGGTCTACAATTACGGCTACATCCTGATAATTCTTTGCCGCCGCCCTTATCATTGTAGGACCACCGATATCTATATTTTCTATACAGGTCGCAAAATCCGCGCCTTTTGCAAGCGTGGCTTTAAAAGGATATAAGTTTACGCAAACAATGTCTATGGTGTTGATATTCAGCTTTTCAAGCTGAGCCATATGTTCGGGATTGGAACGCATTGCAAGCAAGCCCGCATGCACATTGGGATGCAATGTTTTTACCCTGCCGTCCAAACATTCGGGGAATCCCGTAATTTCGGAAATACCTATTACTTTCAACCCCGCTTCCTGTAAAACTTTTGCCGTGCCGCCGGTTGAAATTATTTCAAACTCTTCGTCTGCAAGTCCCTTGCAAAATTCAACAACGCCTGCCTTGTCGGAAACGCTCACAAGAGCGCGTTTTTTCATTATCATTCTTATATCCTCCTAAAACGTTATTTTATAGTTACTTTTCTGCCGTTTTTTTCTATTTTGCCTTCGCAAAGTTTTTTTACGCAATAGGGCAAGAGTTTGTGTTCCTCCGCCAATATGCGCGCCTGCAAGGTTTCGGGCGTGTCGCCGTCCTCAACTTTTACCGCGGTCTGCGCGATGATTGCGCCACCGTCGGGAACTTCGTTCACAAAATGCACCGTACAGCCGGAAATTTTTGCACCGTATTCCAGCACGGCTCGGTGTACTTTAAGGCCGTAGTAGCCCGCCCCGCAAAAGGCGGGAATGAGCGACGGGTGAATGTTTATTATTCTGTCGGCAAAGGTCTTTATAAAACTTTGCGGAATTATTTTAAGCCAGCCTGCAAGCACAATATAGTCTATTTGTAATTTATTTAAAAGTGCTGTCAATTCGGCGTAGAGCGTTTCCAAATCCAAATAGTCTTTTTTTGCGAACACATAGGCCTTTATTCCGTGTTTTTTTGCACGTTCTATGGCGCCTATACCTTCTTTTGAAGCCACAAGCGCCGAAATTTCGCAAAAATGCTCCCCTTGGTTGGCGTCGATAACCGACTGAAAATCCGTTCCGCCTCCCGAAGCAAACACAGCTATCCGTTTCATTTTAAGATAACTCCGCTTCCCTTTACCGTCTTGCCAATAATAACGCAACTTTCGCCCGTGCTTTCAAGCTGGGCGATTGCGGCGTCGGCGTCCTTTTTGGCAACGCATACCACCATACCTATGCCCATATTGAAAGTGTTGTACGCCTGCTCTTTTGTGATTTTTGCTTTTTTAACCATCATGCGGAAAATCTGCGGCACTTCATAGGACTTTGTGTCTATGCGGCAACCTATGCCATCGGGAAAAATACGGGGAATATTTTCTATGAACCCGCCGCCCGTAATGTGAGCTATGCCCTTGACCTTTACTTTTTCTATCAGTGAAAGAATACTCTTGACGTAAATTTTTGTGGGAGTTAAAAGTACGTCCAAGGGCGCCGCGCCGAGTTCGCTGTTGTATTTTGTTAAATTTTCCACGTCCTCCCCCCACAGTTTTCTCACAAGCGAGTAGCCGTTGGAGTGTATTCCGCTGGATTTGATTCCTATAAGCACGTCGCCGGGTTTTATTTTACTGCCGTTTATTATCTTTTTTTTGTCTACCGCACCCACGGCAAAACCTGCGATGTCAAAATCTCCACCGGGATAAAAACCGGGCATTTCGGCAGTTTCGCCGCCTATGAGCGCCGCGCCTGACTGTCGGCAGCCTTCGGCAACGCCCGAAACCACCTCCGCAACCTTTGCAGGATCAAGCTGCCCCGAAGCAAAATAGTCGAGGAAAAACAACGGCTTTGCGCCCTGGCAAACTATATCGTTTACACACATTGCAACCGCGTCTATGCCGATAGTGTTATATCTGCCCGAAATTATTGCATACTTCAATTTTGTGCCTACGCCGTCGGTTCCCGCAACAAGGACGGGTTCCTTCATTCCCTTCGGCAATGAAAAAAATCCGCCGAAGGAGCCTATGTCGCCGAGTACCCCCTCCGTGTAAGTAGATTTTACATGATCTTTCATGAGGCGCACCGCCTCGTAACCTCTTTCAACGTCTACGCCGCTGTCTTTATAGGAAATTGACATTTTGACCTCCGTAATTATTCGAGTTTAAGTTTATCCGTTTCATACTCTTCGGGCGGATAGGGATATTGCCCGTTGAAGCAACCCAAACAAAAATCCGTATTTGCGCCTTTACACGTGCTTACAAGTTGTTCGACGGTAAGGTAGCGCACACTGTCCGCGCCAAGACTCTCGCAAATCTGTTCCTCGTTTTTATATGCGCCTATGAGTTGCGAATAAGTTTGTATATCTATGCCGAGGTGGCAGGGATGCTTTATTATTGGCGAGCATATCCTTATATGCACTTCCTTTGCCCCGCCGTTGCGCAACATTTTAATTATTTTGCGCATGGTTGTGCCGCGGACTATGGAATCGTCTATAATTATTACCCGCTTCCCGCGTATGTTGGCGCGCAGGGCATTCATCTTTACGTTTAAACTGTTTTCGCGCTGTCTTTGGTCGGGCTGGATAAAAGTTCTGCCCACATATCTGTTTTTTGCAAGCGCTTCAACAAACGGTATGCCGCTCTCTTCGGCATAGCCGCGCGCCGCTACATTTGCGGAATCGGGCACACCCGAAACAAGATCTGCTTCCACGGGATAATATTTTGCAAGCAGTTTACCCGCCTCCTTGCGCGCCTCGTAAACGCTGTAACCTTCCAAAACAGAATCGTGGCGGGCAAAATATACGTATTCAAATATACACATGCGCGGTTTGGGTGGAATATGGTTCATAAATTCCGAACGGATACCGCTATCGTCTATAATTACTATTTCTCCGGGCTTTACGTCGCGCAAAAAGTTTGCGCCGACCGCGTCGAGCGCGCATGTTTCGCTGGCAACCACAACGTCGCCGTCCGTTTTGCCTATGCACAGCGGGCGGATCCCATACGGGTCGCGCACGGCAATGAGCTTATCGCACGTCATTATTACAAGCGCGTAAGAGCCCTTTAATTTTTCGCATGTGCGCTTTATTCCCTTTACTATATCCCCGTCCGAAAGGCTGTTTATCATTATGGCGATAACTTCGGAGTCGATTGTAGTTTGAAATACGGCGTTTTGCGCTATCATTTCATCGCGCAACTGCTTGGTGTTGATGAGATTTCCGTTGTGCGCAACCGCCATCTTTCCGCACTTGCCCGTAAAAACAACGGGCTGGGCGTTTAAAAGCAAGCTCGAACCGGTAGTGGAATAACGCACATGACCTATTGCAACGTCGCCGTCGGGGAGTTCGTCCAGCGCGCCGTGTCCAAACACGTCGGCGGCAAGCCCCATCCCCTTAAAATAGGTCATTTTATCGGCAAAAGCCACGGCTATGCCAGCGCTCTCCTGCCCCCTGTGCTGTAAAGCGAACAGCCCGTAGTAAACCGTGTAGGCAACGTTGCGGTTCTCATCGGAAAACACCCCGAACACGCCGCACTCTTCATGGATTTCGCTTTGTATTTCATCCATATTCTTTCTCCGTATTCTATTCTTTGCCCGTCCAGCAATACGTGCAGAGTTTGCAGGGCTCCAACCCGATTGCCTCTATAAGTCCGTCTATGGATTGAAATTCCAAAGATTCAAATTGAAATTTATCGCATATGGCCTTTCTCATTTTTTTGCCGCGCTCCGTGCCGGAATCGGCATACTCTTCAATGTGGTTGACCGCCTCTTCACCTTCAAGTTCAGCCATTGTGCGGCGGGTGATTAAATCCATATCGCTCGACGAGCGGGAAAAATTCAAATATTTGCAACCGTACATTATGGGAGGGCAGGCAGAACGCATATGCACCGCCTTTGCACCGTGGGAATACAGGAACTCAACCGTTTCTTTGAGCTGTGTGCCGCGCACTATGGAATCGTCCACAAGAAGCAATCTCTTCCCCTCTATAAACTCGTGAACAGGTATCAGCTTCATTTTTGCCACTTTGTTGCGCTCCGATTGGTTTACCGGCATAAAACTGCGCGACCACGTTGGAGTATATTTGATATAGGGACGGGCAAAAGGTATTTTCGAAGCGTTGGCATATCCTATCGCATGTGGGGTTCCCGAATCGGGCACTCCGCCGACATAATCTATTTGCCGTAGATCGTGCGATTTTGCGTCGTTTTCGGCAAAAATTTCACCGTTTCGGCAACGCATTACTTCTACGTTTACGCCCTCGTAGCTCGACGTTGGATATCCGTAGTACGACCAAAGGAAGGCGCATATGCGCATTTCTTTTTGCGGAGGTGAAAGTTGCGTTATACCGTCCGCGGAAATTTCAACTATTTCCGCAGGGCCGAGTTCACGCACGTCGGCATAGCCCAGCTTTTTATATGCAAAACTTTCAAAGGAAACGCAGTAGCCCTCGTCGCTCTTGCCTATCTGGACGGGCAACCTGCCCATCTTATCGCGGGCGGCTATAATCGTGCCCCTGTCGGTGAGAAGCAACACGGAAGCCGTGCCCACTATTCTCTCCTGGGCGTAGCGTATGCCCTCCACATAACTGTTTTTTGCGTTTATAAGAGCGGCAACCAATTCGTTGGCGTTTACCTTGCTCCCCGTCATACCGTCAAAGTAGCCGCCATGGCCGAGTATTTCGTTTAATATTTCTTGGGAGTTATTTATTACGCCTATTGTGCAAATGGCGTAAGTTCCAACTTTTGATACCATTATGAGCGGCTGGGGATCGGTGTCGCTTATACAGCTTATTGCCGCATTGCCGCGCATTTCGTCAAGGACCTTTTCGAATTTTGTTCTAAAAGGCGCGTTTTCTATGTTGTGGATTTCACGCTGTAAACCTGTTTCGGGCGAATATGCCGCAATGCCGCCCCTCTTTGTGCCGAGATGGGAATGATAATCCGCGCCTATAAACGCGTCAAATACGGCGTCCGTTTTTTTGACCGCTCCAAAAAATCCGCCCATAAATTATTCCCCCGTCAAGCGTTTGAAGATTTCCATGTATGCATCTTCAACGCCGCCGAGGTCGCGACGGAATCTGTCCTTATCAAGACTTGTATGCTTGGTTGTATCCCATGTGTCCGCCTCCCAAAAACGGCAGGTGTCGGGAGATATTTCGTCAGCAAGCACAATTTGCCCGTGGAACCTTCCAAATTCAAGTTTAAAGTCTATGAGATCTATATGGAGTTCTTTAAAAAAGGCTTTCATTGCGTCGTTTACGGCAAAGGCCATCTTTTTTATTGCGTCGATTTCCTCTGCGGTCGCCAAATTTAAGGCAATGGCGTGATAATCGTTTATGAGCGGGTCGCCGAGTTCGTCGTTTTTATAGGAAAATTCTATTGTGGGAGCCTTAAAAAGGGTGCCTTCGGGAACGCCGTAACGCTTTGAAAAACTACCTGCGGCAACGTTCCTTATTATCACTTCAAGAGGAACAATCTGCACTTTTTTAACAAGGGTATTTCTGTCGTCTATCTGCTCGACAAAATGAGTGGGAATACCCTTCTTTTCAAGCATGGACATCATCAAATTGCTCATTTTGTTGTTGATAACGCCCTTGCCCGCAATTGTGCCCTTTTTAAGCCCGTTAAACGCCGTGGCGTCGTCTTTGTAGGACACTATAACGTAGTCGGGGTTTTCGGTTGCGTAAACCTTTTTTGCTTTGCCTTCGTAAAGCTGTTCCTTTTTCTCCATAAAATTTCTCCTTAAAAATAAAAATGTTGCCGAAATTTCGGTATTATAAAAAGTTATAACCCGCAGAGTACACTGCGGGTATTAAATTAAAGCTGTTCGAGTTCCGCTTGAAGCGCGGCGTCGTCGCTGTTTATTTTATTTCGCATTTTTGCCTTGTAGTCGGCGAGTTTTTCGGCGATGTCGGGGTATTTTATACCCAAAATCTGCAAGGCAAGAAGCCCCGCGTTTTCGCCGCCGTTTACCCCCACCGTGCCTACGGGTATGCCGGAGGGCATTTGTACTATCGAAAGAAGGCTGTCAAGCCCGCCCATCATGTCCGTCTTTACGGGCAGACCTATAACGGGCAAAGTTGTGCTTGCCGCAATAACGCCGCCGAGATGGGCGGCTTTGCCTGCCGCGCAAATTATGACCTCCACCCCGCGTTCTTTTGCCATACGCGAAAATTCATGAGCTTCTTCGGGCGTGCGGTGCGCCGAAATTACGCGGACTTCGCACTCCACGCCAAAACTCTTTATTATGCTTATCGTAGGTTTTACAACACCCAAATCCGACTTGCTGCCCATTACAATTGCAATCTGCGCCATATGTGTTCTCCGTATTTTTAAACTGCATTTGAACATACTTTAAGTATGATTTTGCTGTATATAATTTTTTCCGTATATATTATAGCAATCAATTTTTACGCCGTTATGCTCATACGCTCCCAGCGCGACGAATACGGCGACGGACAAACGCGCCCGACGGGCGACGGAAAACTGATTTTAACCGCAATTTTGGGAGGAGCGATAGCTATTTACGTGAGTATGTTTATAATGAAATACCGCTTAAAAAATATGCTGTTGATGGTACTGTTGCCGGTGATAGGAGTTTTTAACGTTTACTTTTTTTATCTTGCATTCCGCTCCGGCTTTACGTTTTTTGTGCTGTAACACTACATTTTTGTGGTACATATAGATTATAACACAAGATATTGTAAAAATAAAAATGTTTAGCGCAAAATTTATAAAATATATTTGACAAAAATTTATTAAATGCCCCCTTAAACAGTTGACAAATATAAAACCTGCTGCTATAAAAAGTCAAACCGCCCGCAAATACTTGCGGGCGGAACATTTTTACTTAACTTATTCTGCTTTGTTTTGTTGGGCTTTGAGCAAATCGCGGATATCGGCAAGCAATTTTTGCTCGCTTTCGGGAGCGTTTGCGGCAGCTTCTTCGGCGGCCTTTTTGGCTGCTTCCTCGTTTTCTGCCTTCCTGGCGGCCGCAACGGCAAGAATTTCTTCACTGCTCTTGCCTTGCTTTCTTAAAGCCTTAACCTCTTCCTTTGTGAGAGGCGCATACTTGCCTTTCTGCTTCGCGGCGCCCTCATGTAAACCGTTTATAAGTTTGATGATAAGGAACAACACAAGCGCAATAAGAAGGAAATTGATTATTGCCGTGATAAACGCGCCCCAATCGATAAAGATGGAATTTGCGGTATCTATCACCGTTGAGCCATCCTCTGCCAACATTGTTACCTTTTTGAGGTATGTATAAATTTGGTCAAGGCCTTCGCCGTGGGTTATAGCCAACAGTATCCAATTTATTATGGGCATTAAAATGTTGTTAGTCAACGCAGTAACGATTGCGCTAAACGCGCCGCCGATTATAACGCCGACTGCCATATCTATAACATTGCCGCGCGTTATAAATTTTTTAAATTCGCTAAAAAACTTCTTCATTCCTTTCTCCTTAATGTTTTTACAATGGATATTATAATTTTCAAAATAAACAAAGTCAAGCAAATATCGGCGTCGTAATTTATTTTATCAACAAATTGACGAGTTTTTCACGCAGTTCCCCGCCGCCGTAAAACGGGCGCGGAACGGGCGTCTGCGGAATAAAATCTTCGGCAATTGCGCCGTCTTTCAGTATCAGTATTCGCTGGGCAATGGCCGCCGCCTCATCCGGGTCGTGGGTTACGGCGAGCGTGGTCCGGCCGTCCTCACCCCATATCCGCAAAAACAGCCCGATTATCTGCTTTTTCAGTTTTAAGTCGAGCGATGAAAACGGCTCGTCCATGAGAAGAATGTCGCTTTTACAAAGAAACGCGCGGGCTATTGCAACCCTCTGCGCTTCTCCGCCAGAAAGATTTACGGGATAGCTCCCTTCCTTGCCTTCAAGCCCCACGCGGGCAACCATGTCTTTGATTGCTTCTTCGTTTTTGCAAACGAGTTTTAAATTCCCGAAAACAGTAAGATTGGGCACGAGCGTAGGCGATTGAAAAATATACGAGCAATTGCATGGGGTAATTTCGCCTTCATACGGGGTTATGCCCGCAATTACGTTTAACAGAGTGGTTTTACCGCTTCCGCTGCCGCCCAAAAGGCAGGTTATTCCGCTTTCGTCGAGCGTGAGATTGAAATTACTGTATACAACTTTTTTGCCGTAACACTTGGTAAGGTTTTTTATTTCAATCATCTTACGCCCTCCTTTTTGCTCCACTTATACGTTATGCGGGCGAGTTGCGAAAAGGCAATATCGACTACAAGTCCCACCAAAACCGCCGAAACCGTGAGCGCGGCAAGACGCGGAATTTCCAAAAACAACCTTGCGTTTTGCATCATTCCGCCCAAACTTTTAAAAGTACTTGCCAAAACTTCGGCAGAAATCATTATTTTTAAGCCGAGAGAAATATCCGCTCCCGCCTGCGGCAAAACCTCAGGCGTTATAAGGGGCAGATATATTTTAAATACCGCCTCTGTTTTTGGTATTTTGTAGACCTTTACCATTTGGCGTATGCCGCCGTCTATTCCGTCCAAGGCCGAAAAAATGCGCGAATGAATCATCGGGAACAGCACAAGTACGGTAACTATAACGGGAGCAACGCGCGGATTTGTCCATATGAGCAAAATAAGCACGACGGCAAGCGTGGGAAGCGTGCGGAAAAACGCCATGAACGGCACAATGAAGGCGTTTACTTTTTTGGATAGCGCGCACAGACAGGCGAGCGCGGCGCCCAAAACAAAGGAAACGGAAAATGCCAGAAGCGTTCGCCCGAAAGTGTTTCCGAACGCTACCCAAAAGTCGCCGTTTGCAAGACAATCTTTCCATATGCTCGCCATCGTATCTCCAAACGACGGAATCACGTAGTCGTTTTTAACGCAGTAGTAGGCTATTATCCAAACAGCTATCATGGCCGCGACGGCAAAAACAGATATTAAAATATTGAGTTTTCTTTGTGTGAAAAATCTTTTCATTAAATTAAGAATTTTCCGCGAACTCTATACCGTATTTATTTAAAATGAGTTTCAACGTGAGGCCGGGTACCTGCGCAAGATTTACTACCCCCACTGTTTTGCCGCGGAGAGATGAAATGTTTTCAACGGTGAGTTTTTCGCTTGTTTTGGCTGATAAAACATATAAGTTGCCGTGAGTTACCGTGCCCAGCATGGTATATTTTGCACCCGTACCGAGTAATTTAGCCGCCGCATTTACGGGAAGAATACAGATGTCTGCGGCGGGTGATTCGCCCGTTACATAGGTTTGGATTGTATTTGCATTTACAATGTGATAATCTATCGAGGCGGCAACTGTCGATGTGTCTATTTCACCAGCCATAAGTCCGGCCAGGGCGAGCGCGGGCGCGCCGTCGGGGGCGTATACGGAAACACCGTCAAGAGCGCCCGCAGTTTGGGGCAAAGTACCGCCCCAGAAAAATGTGTCTGCGGGGTTGTAGTTCTCGGTGGGGGTTACCTGTTTTAAAGCCGTGAGAAAAGATTTTACCTCTTCTTTGCAACTGTTCGCGCCCTCGAACCTGATACCGCAATTGGCAATAACCTGTTTGGTGAGATTTTTTGCGTTCAAACTCATCTCCATGCCCGGAGTAATGTGCCCCGAAACGGCGGTAAGTATTGTCGAAATTTGTGTAGTTTCGGCGGAGAGCCATTGGGTGTTTGAGTTGAGCGCGGCTATAAACCCGTTCAGTGCGTTACTTTCGTACAGGCTGTTCTTTGCCACTACAACCGCCTGGGGATAGCCCTTTGTACCTCCGTACAATTCCTGTAAATTCCCTACAAGATTGAGTTTTTGCGCGGGATCGGCGGCCGTAACCTTGACGCGCAGACTTGCCGCCGGTTCGGGAACAACAAAGTAGTCTATATCATCGTTTGCAATGACCGCCGCCGCGGATTCAAGACCCACAAGATTTACTTTGTCGGGTTCGGTTTGGGGATTGCAGGCGGTAAAGCATACCGCAGTGAGCGCGGCGACAACCGCGCAGGTGAAAATTGACAGTAATTTTTTCATATTTGCTCCTTTTCGGTATCAGGTTGCCCTTTTACCTCAAAAATTTAATCAAAGTTTAGACATCAGAGTTTTTGCAGTTACGCCTGAGAGCTGGCCGATTTTACCCGTGATGGTGTTTATTACTTCGGCGGGGGCGTCAACCGCTATGCTTATAATGAATACCGATTTTTGCTTATAAGGTATTCCCATTCTGCCTATTATAAAATCGCCGAACTCCGATAAAATCGCGTTTATTTTGGGGCTCTGCTCCCTCGCTTCGGTGATTATGCTTATAACCGCTATTCTGTTTTCGGACATAAAAAATCCCTCCTTACAGAGGGAAAGAAAGCGCGCGTCGCGTGCGGTAAAACATTTCTCTTCCTTTGCCCTCAGATTGCTCTTTGCGTTCAGGTAAGATAATTTTACATAATTTTAACGGAATTTGCAACTCTTTGCATAACGAAATTTTAAAATATCCATACTGTTGGTATGAAAAAATTATTGTATTTTGTTGTAAGCGTTTTGAGTTTATCCATAATTTTTGCCGCGGGCTGGGCTTCCGCCGCGGGAAGAGTTGCCGAACCTGCCGCAGTAAATACGCGCCAAGTTGAAGATGAGGAAAACCCGGACCCCGACGAGCCTGTAAAAGACCGCCGCGAATGCCCGAAAAACAGGGAACATATGCGCGGATTTGAATTTAAATCACCCCGTCCGTACAAAAACGGCAAATCATTTTTACCCAAAGAAACGGCGTAAAAACAGCGCAAAAAATAACGCACCCGAAAAGCAAATTTAAGGGTGCGTTTTATTTATGCTTGAATTATTTGTTTTTATTGTAATTTATGAGGCAACCGGAAAGAATTATATTTTTTTCTTCCTCGGTTAAAAAGCCTATTTCAAATTCCGCCTGCTTTACTTTGCCGTTTGAGATATGTTTTGCATAAATTACGGGCGCGCCTTCCGCAATTGATTTTGAAATGTTCTCTATATAAATATAATCGCCCACGGCAAAGGCGTATGTTTTACATAAAAGCGGCAACATGCCCCAGTTTATTAAATTGGAACGGTAGCGCTTTGTTGCATACTCCAATGCGATATTTGCAACCCCGCCCAAAACGCGCTGGCAGGAAGCCGCCTGTTCGCGGGCGGAACCGTCGCCCGGTTTTTTGGCAACGACCGCACTGCCGTATAATACGTTCGGCGCAATCTCTATCCCCACCTCTTTAAGTACCTGTTCGGGTAAAACGCCGTTATTCTTGCGGTAATACTCCGCCGACTTTATTTCCTTTGCCCTTGCAACGTATTGGGGGTCTTTGCGCGCAAGGGTAAATTCCGCAAGCCGCAAAGGGTTGGAACGGTAGGATGAAGTTTCGCCAGAAGGTATAAGTTCGTCCGTAGTTGTTACCGAGTCGGTGAGAACGGAGGCAACCTTGATTAAAATATTATCCGCAAGCGGTATCTGTTCGGGCCAGTCGGTTATGTTTGCGCCGTACACAATTTCCGTGCCGTAATCGGGCTTGCCTGCGCCGACATACACGCTGTTGTCGTATATTGTTTTATCAAAATAATATTTTTTGATTTTTTTGACGTATTCCACTTCCGTTGCGGGCGTGAGCACGCCGCCGTTTAACGCAGTTGCCGCAACGGAGCGCGCGTCCATAAGCGCCACGGCGGCAAGTTGACCTTCCGCAGGCTTACTGCCCTCCCTGTTTTGGAAATTTCGGGTTGTATGGCGAATGGAAAGCGCGTTGTTTGAAGGCGTGTCGCCCGCGCCGAAGCAAGGGCCGCAGAACGCCGTTTTTACAACCGCGCCCGACGTTATAAGACTTGATACATAGCCGTTATCCGCAAGACATTTAAACACGGGCTGGCTTTGCGGGTAAACGCTCAACGAAAATCCGCTGTAGCCGCAACTTCCGCCGCGGAGAATTTCGGCGGCCTCGGCAATATTTTCGTAACTGCCGCCCGCACAACCTGCAATTATCGCCTGGTCCACATAAACTTTTCCGTCTTTTATTTTGTTGCGCAGTTTAAACGAACCGGTTTTGAGAAGTTTTGCGCCCTCCTCTTCCGTAGCCGCCAAAATATCTTCGGAGTTTTGTAAAAATTCCCTTATTGTGTAGGCGTTTGACGGATGGAAAGGCAAGGCTATCAGCTCGATGCGGGATAAATCTATAACCACCGCGCCGTTGTAGTATGCCGGCTGAACGGGGTGCATGGGTTTGAAATCTTCCGCCCTGCCGTGGATTTTAAAATATTCCTCGGTTGCGCCGTCCGTTTCCCAAATGCTTGAAAGGCAGGAGGTTTCGGTGGTCATAACGTCTATGCCGCAACGGAAATCCATGGAAAGATTTTTTATTCCAGGACCTATAAATTCAAGCACTTTGTTCTTAACAAAGCCCTTTTTAAAAGTTGCCGCAATCAAAGCTATCGCCACGTCGTGCGGGCCTACTCCCTTTTGGGGCTTGCCCTTTAAATAAACGGCGATTACTTCGGGACGCTTTATGTCGTAGGTCTGTTTTAAAAGCTGTTTTACGAGTTCGGGGCCGCCCTCGCCCACCCCAATAGTGCCCAAAGCTCCGTAGCGTGTGTGGCTGTCCGAACCCAGAATCATTCCGCCGCACTTTGCCTCTGTTTCGCGCATATATTGGTGGATAACCGCAAGATGGGGCGGCACAAAATTCCCGCCGTAGCGTTTTGCCGCTGTGAGCCCGAAAACATGGTCGTCCCCATTGATCGTGCCGCCTACGGCGCAGAGCGAGTTGTGGCAGTTTGTGAGAGTGTACGGCAGTGGAAATTCTTTGAGTCCCGACGCCTTGGCCGTTTGGATTATTCCTACGTATGTAATATCGTGGGACGCGAGGGCGTCGAATTTGAGTTTGAGATTTTCCTCGCCGCCCATATTGTGCGATTGAAGCACCGCATACGACATAGTATTTTTTATTGCCGCGCGCTTTTTGTTTTCAACCATAAACGCAACATTCTCTTTTACTATGCCGCCCTCCATATAGTAGACGCCGTTTTTGATAAGTTTAATCATAAATATTTCCTTAAAGTGAGTTTTTTATATTTTACAACCGTTTTGCGGTTTTTTTCAAATTTTTGCCGGTCAATATTTAAAATGAGGCATTTTTGTTGATTTTTAATCACGGTTGCACTATAATAGCGTTATGAAAGTTTTTAAGTTCAAATTTTCAAAACTGACTACGGCGTTCATTTTTGCGGGAATTCTTCTTGCCGTCGCCGCATTTTCGCTCACTTTATACAACGTGATTAAAGCCGATTATTTATACTCGAATAAGGCAATCTATTCCATTATCGGCTTCGTTGCAATGTTTATAGTTTCGGTTGCGCTGTTGATTATTTTGATAAGTTTGCTCGCCTCCTCCTATTATGCGGTTGGCGGAGACGAACTTAAAACGAGTTTCGGCATAATAAAGAGCAAATTCAAAATCAGCGAAATAGATAAAGTTATTCTTGACAGGGCAACCGAAAAACTTGCGGTTTATTTTAAAAACGAGACGTTTGTTATGATTGTTGTAAAGCCCGAATGGTATGAAGAATTTGTGAACGAACTTTTGAAGTGCAACCCGCAGATAGAATATGTGATAAATTCTGTTAAAAACTCCCCGGACAACACCAAAAAATAACACCTAAACATATGCGCCGCCGTGCAAAACACGGCGGCGACTTTTTTATGCCTTGCTTTTATGCTTGCGCACCGAGGTGCGGTGTTCCTCGCCTGCAAGCAACCTCCAAATGTTTTGGCGGTGCGCCGCCCAGGTAAGCACGTTGATTCCAAAAATAAGCGCCAGCGTAACTATTACCCAAACGTTATTTGCCCCGTTATATTTAATTAATGTTACTACCGCCTGAAAAACGGATAGCCCCGTAACGCCGAGCAACGAGCCCATACTGCCCATTTCGGTAAATATTATGTATAGAAGCACTCCCGTGAGGAAAAGTATCACTATAAACATATACCACCAACATTCGCAGGAAATTGCGAACAAAAACAGACCCATGGTCGAAGCTATGCCTTTGCCGCCTTTAAACTTCATTGTAACGGGGAAAATGTGCCCTATTATTACCATTATCCCAAAAAGATAGCGGGCAAAGTCTGCCACAAAAAAGTTTGTGCCCTCAAAATAATAATCTTTGAATATTAACCAGCCTACCAGCGCGGGAATACCGCCCTTAAAAACGTCGCAAAAAAAGTTTATTGCGCCGAATTTTAAGCCGAAACTGCGGGTCATGTTCATTGTGCCGGGGTTTCCGCTGCCCATATCCCGTATATCCTTATTTTTAAAGTGGGAAATAAGGACGGCAAAATTAAAACAGCCTATTAAATAACTCGCTATGCCGCCGAGCAAAAACCAATACCAGCTTGTTGCAAACGAGAGCGCGCTCATTGTTCACCCCTCTCCCTTATAATTATTTTTATAGGCGTGCCCGAAAAATCAAAATTTTTTCTCAGGGTGTTTTCCAAATATCTCTCATATGAAAAATGAAGAAGATCGGTGGAATTTACAAATAATACAAAGGTGGGCGGGGCAACCGATACTTGCGAGGCGTAATAAATTTTAAGGCGCCTACCGTTATACGAGGGCGGTTCGCCCGTTCTTACCGCCTCGGCTATAACGTCGTTCAGCGTGCCCGTTGCAACCCTGAATCGCGCGTGTTCGTACACTTCGCCCACCATTGCCAGCAATTTTTCGGTGCGCTGACCCGTTTTTGCGGAAATGTGTATGCTCTTGAAGTAGTCCATAAATTTGAGGTCCTCTTCAAGCTGTTTCCGGAACTTGTTTATGGTGTTTGTGTCCTTTTCAACCAAATCCCACTTATTCATAACGATGATCGATGGCTTGCCCTGTTCGTGTACGTAGCCGATAATTTTTGTATCCTGCTCGGTTAACCCTTCGGTACAGTCCACAACAAGCAAACACACGTCGGCGCGGCGCACGGCGTCAAACGCGCGCATTACCGAATAGTATTCGATATCGTCCTCAACCTTGCTCTTTTTTCTTATTCCCGCAGTGTCTATAATGGTATAATTTTTATTGTTGAAACAAAATTTTGTGTCTATGGCGTCGCGTGTGGTGCCCGCTATATCGGTAACGATTGAGCGTTCAAAGCCCAAAAGTTTGTTTACAAGACTGCTTTTGCCTGCGTTGGGTTTGCCGACAACGGCAATTTTTATGCTGTCATCCTCCGCGATTTCGCCCTTTGGGAACCAGCTTACAACCTCGTCCAAAGCGTCGCCCACACCTGTGCCGTGTTCGGCGGATACGGGGTAAGGTTCGCCCAAGCCGAGAGAGTAAAACTCAAACACTTTATCCGCGGAATACTCGTCCACCTTGTTCACGACCAGAATAACGGGCTTTTTGCAACGGCGGAGCCTGTCCGCAACGTCATAGTCGGAGGAAGTCAGCCCTTCCTTTCCGTCCACAAAAAAGAGTATAATGTCGGCCGTTTCTATGGCCACTTCGGCTTGATTTTTGATTTCACGCCACATGGTATCCTCCGACCGCATTTCTATGCCGCCGGTATCAACCATTGTGAAGGGCTTGCCGCGCCACTCCGCATCGACATACAATCTGTCCCGCGTAACGCCCGGTTTGTCCTCCGTTATTGAAATTTTTTTGCCCGCGACCTTATTGAAAAACGTGCTTTTGCCCACGTTCGGTCTGCCGACAATAGCTACTAACGGGTTTGCCATAATAATCTCTTTTTAAAACAGGCGGTATATGCAGAAGCACGCATAAAATACTACCGCAACTATATAAACTATTTTCCAAACTAATTTTTTGTTGCTTACATAACCGTATGCGGGTATGCCAACCGCAAACAAAAGGGCGAACTTGGACACAAAATCTATCGCCGTCATTGCGGTGCCCAACCCCGACGGGTTTATACCGAAAACGTCGCGCAATAATTGAAGCAAGCCGTTTACAGCAAACAGCAACGCCGCAAGAGTTATGCCCCAGAACGCGCAAAATTTTGAAAACGAGTTGCGGGACATCTTTTCCGAACCGCGTTTGGAATGTTTTGTGGAATTTTCGTTATCTTCGGATTTCTTTTTTCTTGCCATAATAATACTCCTTGACCGAGAGATTAAATTTCATTCAGCTTTGATAATACGTTGTCAAAGTAATCGGGCAACGGCGCTTCAAAGCTCATCGGCTCGCCCGTTGTGGGGTGAACGAGTTGCAGTTGCCATGCATGAAGAAGCTGGCCGTTTAAATTGAATTTTTGTTTTTTTACGCCGTAGACGGGATCCCCAACCACGGGGTGCCCCATATACTGCGCGTGTACGCGGATTTGGTGTGTTCTGCCCGTATGTAAGTCGAAGCGGCAAAGCGTAAACCCCTGCGCGTATCTCTTTAAAACGCAATAATCGGTTATTGCCAACTTGCCCTTTTCGGGCGGAACAACCGCCATTTTTACCCTGTTTTGCGGGTGCCTGCCTATATACGTGGTTATTGTGCCGCTATCGTCTTTAACCAGCCCCTCCAAAAGTGCGATATATGTGCGGCGGCAGGTCTTTTGTTCTATTTGGGAGGCAAGACTTATGTGCGCCCTGTCGTTTTTTGCCACAACCAAGAGACCGGAAGTATCCTTATCGATTCTATGCACTATACCTGGGCGAAGCACCCCGTTTATCCCGCTTAAATTATCGAGTTGATATAAAAGTGCATTTACGAGCGTGCCCTCCGTGTTGCCGTTGCCTGCGTGGACGGTCATGCCCTGCGGTTTATTTATCACCGCAATATCGGCGTCCTGGTACACTATTTCCACAGGGATATTTTCGGGCTTTGCGCTGTACGTTTTGGCGTCGGGCACTATCACTTCCGCACAGTCGCCTGCCTTAATTTCCGCAGACGGCTTGCAATGTTTGCCGTTGACGGTAACGTAGCCCTCATCAAACAACCGCTTTACCGAGGAACGTGTGCAACCGCCGAGATTTGCGCTTATAAACACGTCGGCACGCGGCCACGGTTCGGTTGCCTTTATAAGTTCAGTTTTCATTGCTGCCTTCGTTTTGCGTGCCGTCCGCAATCTCCCCGTTTTCACCCCCTGAAAGTTCGGGATTTTGGAAATTTTCCTCAGGCGGGTTATTTAAGGCGTTTGCTTTATCGTTTTCCTCCTGCTCGCGCTGTTCCTCCGCCCTGCGCTTTGCCTGCGCTTCCTTTGCTCTTTTTGACAAAGGGAACATTGCCGACTCGTTTATGAACAGCATATCTATTATAACCATGAACACGCCTATAACTATATAAAAATCGGCGAGGTTGCAATAGACGAGGTTAAAACGGTTAAAAAGCATGTTCAGCCCTATAAAATCGCGCACTTCACGCAACATAAACCTATCTACAAGGTTACCTATTGCGCCGGCTATAACAATGGAAACGGCAATTTTTATAAGGCCGGAGCGTTCGGGTGCGACAATAAACACAAACACGAGAAAAACGAGCATTACCATTGTGAGCGATATTAAAATAGGCTGACCCACTGCGGGGTTATCATTTAAAAAGCTAAACGCGCAACCCGGATTGCGGATATTATTTGCAATTTCTATAAACCCCGGAATAATTGTAATATCCCAGCAGTAAAACTCTTCAAAGTACTTTGTTAAAAGGTCTGCGGCAATAAGCAAACCGCAGACAACTATTAAAATAATACTTTTTACCCCTATGTTGGGTTTTAGTTTAGTTTTAGACATACCTTTAATATGATATATTAACGGGAACGATTTGTCAATTAAGTTTAGGCGCAACGCTTTAAATAAAAAAAGAAAATGCTTACCACGCTTTGCCAAATTTTTTTGAAATCGGGCGCAAAAACGCTTGAATTTTATGCTATATTGTTATAAAATCATTGAGTAGATTATAAAATTCTACCCAATAAATTTTAATTTCGACCTTGCAGAGATGGCGGAGTGGTCGAACGCGCACGACTCGAAATCGTGTTACGTAGGAATACGTACGGGGGT